>CAYIRV010000088.1:0-6954 GCA_964365865.1 uncultured Thermodesulfobacteriota bacterium
AGGTGCGTGACCTTGCCGACGCCTTCGCCTACGCGGTTCCTTGCCCAGTCTGTGGCGTCATGCGCGCCCTCTTTGAGCCTCTTTCTCATCTCAGCGCCTGTTGCAGGAGCAAAGAGAAGCGCGATACCTGCGCCTATTGCCCCGCCTGCGAGAAAGGCAAGTACTATATTACCCCTGTTCCCGCTCATCTTCTCCACCCCCTTTCACATCTTTTTCCTTTTCGTCCTTTCTGGAAAGGTGTTTGAATCCTGCCGTGAGTCCGAATATCAGGCTTATAAGGTTAATTATGGGGCCACTGATCGCGGACAGGACTTTTTCAACAGTGTCCGCTATCTTCGCGCCCGCGTCTTTGAGCCTTGCGATAACCTCCCTTATGTCCCCTGAGCCTTCCTCGACCTTTTTGAGTATGAAGTTTAGGCTTTCAACGGTTTTTTTTGATTCCCTCGCCAACTCCTCTATCGCCCTTACCGTGTTTTTTAGCTGTAATACAGCAGGGACAACCGCAATAACGAGTATGAGGAATGATATTGCTATTATAAACAGGGCGATTTCATATACGCTCGCGGTTATTGTCATAGTGTCCCCCTGAATCAAGTATAGCCCGCGTCCTACTGTTGTCAAGCAGCAGACACGGCTTTTCCTTGACAAGTAAAATGCCCAGATGTTATAAGGAAACGGGCTGTCAGCTTACAAGCACGGCAAAGAAATACGCCAAGAAGGACGCCAAAAAAAATTCGGAGGTAGCCTGATAGATGACTTCGCTAAAGAAGATGATTGTGTTGGCCCTTCTGGTCTCTTTTGCATTGCTCCCCGCACGGCGCGCTATTGCTGACGAGACTATGAACATTCTCCTTAAAGACACTGCCTACGGCGGCATAATCGGTGCGCTCGTGGGCTCTGCGTTTGTGCTCCTTGCCGACAAGCCCGGAGACCATATGGATTACATACCGAGGGGCGCCGGAGTGGGCCTTTTGGCAGGCGCGGCCTACGGGATTGCCACAAGCGGCCTTATCCAATCAGCCGCTGAGATAAACGGGAATAAGGTCGCCTTTCATGTGCCTTCTCTTAAGATGACCGAACGCTATGACAGGAACGCTAATGCTAAGGAATTTATTGAAAGTATTGACCTTTTGAGCTACAGGTATTAGGGTAAGCCGGATACGACAAAAGAAGCCCGCTCTTTTACAGAGCGGGCTTCTTTTGTTAAAGGAGACTGGAATCGCTATCCATTAGTTAACTTATTTCCTAATAAAAAGGGGACAGTTTTATTTTCAAAAATAAAACTGTCCCCTGAAGAGCGCCGGTTACTTGGCTACGGTATCTGCGGCAACCTTACGGGAGTTCAGGGGCTGCACCGGCCTGCTGTTCATCTTGAATATCTCTGAAAAAGCCTTAATCTGCGCCTCTGACATCTGTATGGGGGTCTTCAGCACATGCCACTTCACGCCCTCTGAACAGGGAGGGGTCGTTAGCGAGCCTGAATAACCGTAGTATGTCTTGTCCTTGGGAACAAGCTCTGCTGCGTTTATCGTAACATCAAAGGACTTCTTGTCTTCTTTCTTGAGGAGGTTGGCGAAGATTTCCTTATACGCGGCGTTCTCCGCGCCTTTCTCTATAAGCACCCCGACCACGGCGAGTTCACCTTTTGCGTTCTTGTGCACGAGGTGGTTTTCAAGCGCAAAGGATTTTCCCGTGACCGTATGCTCGCTCGGGGTGTGAAGATGAAACTGCACAAGCTCGTAATCGCCGCCATCCACCTTTATTGAGCTGCCCTTGTCGTAGTTGACCTGTATGGTATGGCCGTTATTCTCCATGTTGAGCTTTGATGGCTTGTAGCTGAAGGCTATGTCCGGCAGGTCCTGGTCCGTTGCGCCTGATATGTCAATAGGCGATTGGGAATTGCCCTTTCCACATGCCTCATAATCCTTTGACATATGCCCCCATTGACCCGGGGCCGTGTCGCCCTCGTAAGACCAGTGGGCATGAGCCTTTTCGCTCGCCATGGAAGACGCGCCTGCAAAGGCCGTAAAGAGAAGCGCGAGCCCGACATATGCAAATCTTTTCATGGAAACATACCTCCTTTGGTTGAACTTGTTTTCGCGCCGGCACAGCAGGGCGTTTTCCGTATACGGGTATATAACACATTCGCCCTAAAATTTAAATATTAGCCTGAATAGGGCCTGCAGTATCAGGAAGCCGACATCCTCGGCAAACTCACGGGTGTCCAAGGCAGGAGCGTCAAATGCCTGAAGGCCAGAGCCCCCGCGCCTCACGAGCCCGGAGGTGTCGAGCTCCTTCTGGAGTTTCTTAAGGGCCTCTACCTTGTCCTTGTCTCCATAGGTCGGGCGCGGCTCCTCTGGCGAACGGGCCTTTGTGGACGCAGACGCCTTTTTCCTCCCGTATCCCTCAACCCCGCCCCTATTCAGCCACAGCCCTGAGCAGGCATGGCACCTGAGGACGCTCGAATCCTCTGGAAAAACAGGGTCTTTGAACTGGACAAGGTCTTTTGAACACCTTGGGCATAATCCCCTCTTTACTAAAGGGGGGATTATGGGGGGTTGTGCGCCAACAGGCCGGATGGCAAGGAACGGCCCGACATCAATTGCGCTCAGGGATGCTGCCGAACTGTCCTTAAGGAAATAAAGCTCCCACCTGTCGAACCATACCCCTTTGCAGTCATGGCACTGGTCAAGTAGGAGCACCCTTCCGTATGTGGCCTCTGCATAAACCTGCCTGAGCGGGACTGCGCACTCAGGGCATGACAGCGGCTTTTTTGCCTCTTCTCCATTCATCAGGTTTTTGCCGCTGATTTGGAAGAGAACTTTTCCATGACATACGCCATCTTTTTAAGCCTCTCTATCCTTTTTTCCACAGGCGGGTGCGTTGAAAGGACATCCGCAAGAAAGCCTTCCTTCTCGTCAATCCTCCTTTTAAGAGGGTCGCATATGAAGAAATGCGCGGTGCCTCTGCGCGCGGACATGAGGGGTGAAGGCGCTGAACTTATCTTTTCAAGCGCGTTTGCGAGCGCCAACGGGTTCCTCGTGAACTCAGCGGCGCCGGCATCGGCCTGATACTCGCGGTTTCTGGATATTGCCATGGCCATTATTCTCGATATAAGAGGGGATAGCATGACAAAGAACGCCAGCGCGAGGAGGATGAGCGGATGGAGCCCCTTGCTCCGGAGGCCCCGCCTCGGCCTTATGCCGCCGTATCTCCATGTGCGCACAGCCCAGTCAGAGAGCAGGGACACCGTGCCCAAGAGAACGGCCACCACGGTCATGGTGAGTATATCCCTGCCTTTTATGTGGGACATCTCGTGGGCGACGACCGATTGAAGCTCATCTCTCTCCATGATGTCGAGAAGCCCCTGCGTAACCGCGACATATGCGTTCTCCGGGTCCCTGCCCGCGGCAAAGGCGTTGGGCGAAGGGTCGGGTATGACATAGACCTTCGGCATGGGAAGCCCTGAGGCGAGGGCCATTTCTGTAACGACATTATGGAGTTTTTTGTGCGAAAGGTCGTCGAACTTAAGGGGCTCCGCGCCCACGGAACCGAGCACCAAAGACGCCCCCCAGTAGTAGGAAACAGCGGAGTTGATGAGCGCAAACCCGGCGGCCGATGCGGTGGCTATGGGGAGTTGAAGCCCCTCAATGCCGCCCTGCCGGTATATGTCAACAGAGACGCCCACAAGCACGGCAAAGACAAAGAAGGCCGCCATGAGAAGGATGGTGATTCTCTTGTTCCTTGCCTGCTGGGAGTATATGTCTGTCATAGGCGGGATGTGGTTTTTGAGCGGCGGAAAAAGAGCTATTTCATGCTCAAATCAACCTTGGGGACAGATGTCGCGGCCTGCTCGGCCTGAAAGTAATCGGCCTTTTTAAACCCGAACACTGAAGCGATGAGCATGGCCGGGAAGACCGACTGTCTGGTGTTGAACCGGGCCACAAGGTCGTTGTAGAACTGCCTCGCGAATCCAACGCGGTTCTCGGTGGAGGTAAGCTCTTCCTGAAGCTGGAGGATGTTCTTGTTGCTCTTGAGGTCAGGGTAGCTCTCCACCAGGGCAAATAGCCTTCCGAGCGCCTGAGTGAGGAAGTTCTCGGCAGCGCCTTTTTCCTGAACCGTCTCAGCGGAGACGGCGCGGCTGCGCGCCTCTATGACCTTGGATAGCGTCTCCCGCTCGAACTCCATTGCGCCTTTTACCGTGTTTACGAGGTTGGGGATGAGGTCGTGGCGCCTCTTCAACTGGACATCTATCTGGCGCCAGCCGTTCTCGCCCTGCTCCCTGAGCCTCACAAGCCCATTGTACGAAAGCACGGCCCATAAAACCAAAACGGCTATTATGCCTGACAGTATCCAGACGGCCACGGCGTCTCCTTATTTATCGGCTTTCCTGAAAAAAAGGTCATGCAGGGTGTAAAGCTCTGAAAGCACATAATTCTTTACGCCTGTAGGGAGGATTACCGTTATCTCATCGCCCTGCTTCTTGTTTAAAAGCGCCCTCCCTATGGGGGAGCTTACGGAAATCCTGCCGTTGCGAGGGTCAACCTCCTCAGGGGTAACGAGGTCATAGACGACCGTGGCGCCAGTGTCGCTGTCTTCAAGGTGCACCTTTGAGCCGAAGCCCGCCGCGTCTTTGGGTATGTTGTCGAGCTTCAGGGACACGAGCTGAGTGAGCCGCGCCGAAAGATGCCCCATACGCGCCTGCAGATAGGACTGCCTCTGTTTTGCGGCCTCGTATTCGGAGTTTTCCCTGAAGTCCCCGTGAGCCGCGGCCTTCTGCAGCTCCTTCGGGACATCAATACGGAGTTCGCGCTCTACCTTCTGCACCTCTTCTCGGAGTTGTTTTATTATAGGAAGTTCGTCCATATGCCTTCTGTAGTGGAGCTGATTTTTCGGATAAAAGAAATCTTATCACACGCGCCCCTGTCTTTCAACAAGCATAGCGAGCACCCCACCCTGCCCTCCCCCGTAAAGGGGGAGGGATAAAAGGAAGTGGGCATCAAAGCGAGCGAATTAAAATCGTAAACTTCCTTACTTGTCAAATCCCCCACGGCTTCCTGCCGGGGATTTTAAGGCCGTCATGTAACAGAGACCACTTCCTCGTAGGTGGTAATGCCCTGCAGCATCTTCTTTGCTGCGCTTTGCCTCAAAAGCGTCATGCCGTCGTTGACAGCGGTCTTGCGGATAAGCGCCGCATCCGTTGTCTTTGAAATAATATCCTTAAGCCTTTCGGTCATGCCCATGACCTCAAAGACGCCGGTCCTGCCCCTGTAGCCCGTGCCCCTGCACTCGCCGCACCCCTCGCCGTAGAAGACCCTGTAGTCCTTCGGCTTCAGGCGCAGGTTCAAAATCTCATCCGCGCTCAAGGCCCTCTCCGCCTTGCAATGGACGCATATGACCCTTACGAGCCTCTGGGCCAGCACGCCTATCACAGTGGCGTTGATGAGGAACGAAGGAACGCCCAGATCCATAAGCCTCGTAATCGAGGAGGGCGCGTCGTTGGTGTGCAGGGTCGAAAACACGAGGTGGCCCGTAAGGGCCGCCTGAGCGGCGTTCGCGGCCGTTTCCTTGTCCCGTATCTCTCCCACCATTATTATGTCCGGGTCCTGTCTGAGGAGCGTCCTCAGGCATCCGGCGAAGTCCAAGCCTATCTGGGGATGGACGCCGACCTGATTGAACTCCTCCACCACCATCTCGACAGGGTCTTCGATGGTCACGATGTTCACATCGGGCGTAGAGAGGCTCTTAAGGGCCGAGTAAAGGGTGGTGGTCTTCCCGCTCCCTGTAGGGCCGGTAACGAGTATTATGCCGTTCGGCCTTTTCATAAAGGATGAGAGGAACTCGTACTCGTGCGGAAAGAACCCAAGCTCCGATGGTTCCTTGAAGAGGATGTCCGGGTCGAATATCCTTATAACGGCCTTTTCCCCGAAAACAGTCGGAAGGGTCGAGACCCTCAGCTCTATCTCCTTGTCCCTGTAGGCCGTCTTGATCCTTCCGTCCTGCGGCCTTCTTTTCTCGGCGATGTCCATCCTCGAAAGCATCTTGACCCTCGATACTATGGACTGGTGCACTGCCTTTGGCACAGTGTGTATGGAATGCAGCACCCCGTCAATCCGGAGCCGGACGAGCGACTTCTCCCTCTTCGGCTCTATGTGTATGTCGCTCGCCCTCTGGTCATAGGCGTAGTGGAGGAGGTATTCGACCGCGTTAACGATGTGCTGGTCTGTAGCGTCAATCTCAGCCGAGCCTCTGAGCTTGACATACTGTTCGAGGTTTCCGAGCTCCACGGAGGA
The DNA here is from genome assembly GCA_964365865.1 of uncultured Thermodesulfobacteriota bacterium. Classification (GTDB taxonomy): domain Bacteria; phylum Desulfobacterota; class GWC2-55-46; order GWC2-55-46; family GWC2-55-46; genus CAYIRV01. The sequence continues at coordinate 6,294 of CAYIRV010000088.1, forward strand.
CGAAAACTCCTTCTCTGCCGCGCCCACCGAGTATCTGAACCCGTAGAACTCCCTGACTATCTTAAGGATGTCGGTCTTTGAGCTGAGGACGAGGTTGACCTTCATCTTCCTCGTTGCCTTGAGGTTCTCCACGGCCTCGAGGTTAAAGGGGTCGGCCACCGCGAGCGTTACCACGCCGTCCTTTTCATCAAGAGGCACCACGAGGTGCCTTTGGGCAAATGGCCTCGGTATGCGCGATGTAACGACATCGAGGTTCAGTTTAAGGGGGTCTATTTTTCTGTAGGCAATCCCCGCCTCTTTTGCCACGGCCTCTGTAATAATATCCTCTGTAAGGGCCTTCTCATCATTGGACAAGAGCTTGAGGTTAAGGGAGGCTATTACCTCAGCGGGCGAGACGGTCTCTGATATGGTCTGGAGCCTTCTTGAAGAATAAAAGGACTCGGCGGTCTTCTTAAGCCGCGCCTTCTGGGCCTCGGCCTTTATGAGAATTTCCCTTTCCTGCTCCTCTGATATGAAGCCCTGTCTTTTCAAAAGGCCCGCCGCATACTCTATGGTAAGGCCCTTTTTCGCTGGCGCATCCGGCGTTTTTTTCAAATCCCCTTTAACCCCCCTTAATCCCCCCTTTAATAAGGGGGGAGTTCCCCCTTAATCCCCCCTTAAT
>CAYIRV010000089.1:0-6879 GCA_964365865.1 uncultured Thermodesulfobacteriota bacterium
TCCTCCGGCGAAATGGTCTTGTATTTGAGCATGGTGGTTTTCATGAAATCAATAAGCGGCGTCCAGTAGCCCGTTCCGTAGAGCACGAGCGGGAAGGCGAAGATTTTGTGCGTCTGGATGAGGGTAAGCGCCTCGAAGAACTCGTCCAACGTGCCGAACCCCCCTGGCATGCAGACATAGCCCATTGCGTATTTGACGAACATGACCTTCCTTGCGAAGAAGTACCTGAAGTGGAGCGCCCTGTTCTGGTACTTGTTCGGTTTCTGCTCCATGGGAAGGGTAATATTCAACCCCACGGACAAAGACCCGTTGATGGAAGCGCCCTTGTTAGCGGCCTCCATTATGCCCGGGCCGCCGCCTGTTATGACGGTAAAGCCGTTCTTTGCAAGAAGCCGGGCCACCTCCACGCATTCCTTGTAGTACTTGTTGTTCTTGTGGATTCTTGCGGAGCCGAATATCGAAACCGCGGGACCGATGTCCCCGAGTTCGTCAAAGCCCTCGATGAACTCGCTCAATATCCGGAAAAGCCTCCATGTCTCCTTGCCACTGAGATCGTCTATCATATAGTCACTCCCATTCGATGGTGCTCGGGGGCTTTGAGCTTATGTCGTAAACCACCCTGTTCACGCCCCTCACCTCGTTTATTATCCTCGTTGAAATCCTTCCCATGACATCGTATGGAAGCCTCACCCAGTCCGCGGTCATGCCGTCCGTGCTCTCAACGGCCCTTAACGCTAAGACATTCTCATATGTCCTCTCGTCGCCCATAACCCCGACGGTCTTGACAGGCAGAAGCACGGCGAATGCCTGCCAAACCTCCTTGTAAAGCCCCGCCTTCTTTATCTCCTCAAGGACTATTGAATCAGCGTCTCTCAGCATGTCGCACCGTTTTTCCGTCACTTCGCCGATGATTCTTATGGCAAGTCCGGGGCCGGGGAACGGGTGCCTTTCGATAAGCTCGGCCGGCATGCCGAGGCTCCTGCCGAGCGCCCTTACCTCGTCCTTGAAAAGCTCCCTCAAAGGCTCAACGAGGCTTAAGCGCATCTTTTTAAGCAGGCCGCCCACATTATGATGGCTCTTGATTGTAGCGGAAGGGCCTTTGAGGGATACGCTTTCTATGACATCAGGGTAAAGCGTCCCCTGAGCAAGGAACTTCACGCCCTTTATCTTTTTGGCCTCTTCCTCAAAAACCCTTATGAACTCGTTGCCTATGAGCTTTCTTTTCCTCTCCGGGTCAACTACCCCTTTAAGCCTATTCAAAAACCTTGCCGATGAATCAATTGCGCGGATATTCAGGCCCAGGCCTTTTTTCAGGGCTGAAACGACCTTTTTTGACTCGTGCTTTCTCAAAACCCCGTTATCCACAAAAACGCATGTCAGCCTCGCTCCTATGGCCCTGTGCACGAGCAACGCCGTTACGGAGGAATCAACCCCGCCGCTTATGCCGCATACCACCTTGCCATTGCCGACCTGTTTAGCGATTGCAACGACCGATGAATCAATAAAAGACTCCATTGTCCAGACAGGCGCGCATCCGCACACACGGAAGATGAAGTTTGCGAGCATCTTTTTCCCATGAGGGGTGTGGACGACCTCAGGGTGGAACTGAACGCCGTAAACCCTTTTGTCGCCGCTCCGCATGGCCGCGACCGACGAATTGGCGCTTTGGGCAACTGCCTTAAATCCGGGCGGCAGCTTTTCGACCTTGTCGCCGTGGCTCATCCAGACCTTGAAGAGACCCGTACCCATGCCGTGGAATATGCCTTCCGCCTCTTTAACTGTTATGTCGGCTTGTCCGTATTCCCTTTTTTTCGAGCGCTCTACTTGACCGCCGAGCAGCCTTGCCGCAAGCTGCATGCCGTAGCATATGCCGAGCACAGGGATATTAAGGCTGAAAAACCCCCTTGCAACGGAAGGCGCGCCTTTGTCATACACCGAAGAAGGACTGCCTGAAAGGATTATGCCTTTGGGGGCAAACCCCCTTATGAAATCAATGCCGCAGTTGAACGGATGTATCTCGCAGTAGACCTTCTCTTCCCTGATGCGCCTTGCTATAAGCTGGGTGTATTGGGAGCCGAAGTCTAATATGAGAATCCTCTCGGAATGTATGTCCATGTATGTCAGTAAGTCTCCAGCTTATAGTTGGGGGCCTCTTTGGTTATTATAACATCGTGCACATGGCTTTCCTTAAGGCCGGCCGGGCTTATCCTTATAAAGTTGGCGTTCTTCTGAAGCTCGGCTATGGTCTTGGCCCCGCAGTAGCCCATGCCTGCGCGGAGCCCGCCGATGAGCTGGAATATCGTAGAGGAAAGCTGGCCCTTGTGCGGAACCCTGCCTTCGATGCCTTCTGGCACGAGTTTAAGCTCGCTCTCAACATCATCCTGAAAGTATCTGTCTTTACTGCCTTTTTTCATTGCCTCAATTGACCCCATGCCCCTGTATACCTTGAATGTCCTGCCCTGATAGAGGATTGTCTCCCCGGGGCTTTCGTCTGTCCCGGCAAAGAGCCCTCCTATCATCACCGAGTCCGCGCCTGCCGCTATTGCCTTTGTTATGTCTCCTGAAAACTTTATCCCGCCGTCCGCTATGACGGGTATGTCTTTTTTTCGGGCGGCTTTTACGACATCGAGAATGGCCGTTATCTGCGGCACCCCTATGCCTGTTACCACCCGTGTCGTGCATATTGAGCCGGGGCCTATGCCCGTCTTAATCGCGTCCACGCCCGCCTTTATAAGGGCCTCGGCGCCTTCGCTTGTTCCGACATTCCCTGCTATGAGCCGGCACTTGGGGAAGTTCTTTCTGGTTGACCGGACAGCGTCAATAACCCCGCGGGAGTGGCCGTGGGCCGTGTCAACCGCTATGCAGTCGGCCCCGGCCTTTAAAAGCGCATCAATGCGAGCCTCCCTGTCAAAGGACACCCCGACCGCGGCCCCTACCCTCAAACGCCCCAATCCGTCCTTGCAGGAATTAGGGAACCTCTCGCGCTTTTCGATGTCGGTCACCGTAATCAGCCCCTTAAGCCTCCTCCTCCTGTCAACGAGCGGCAGCTTCTCTATCCTGTGTTTGTGAAGGATTTCGCGGGCCTTTTCGATTGATATGCCATCCGGGGCGGTAACGACATCCTTTGTCATGACCTCGGATATGCGGCGCGCGTAGTTTGTCTCGAACCTCAAATCCCTGTTCGTGAGTATGCCCACGAGGACCCCTTCCTTGACTATTGGAAAACCCGATATCTGCTCCCTCTTCATAATCTCTATGGCATCGGAGAGCCTCTGTTCAGGCCCGAGCGTCAACGGCCTCCTGATGACAACGGACTCGTATTTCTTCACCTTATCGACCATCGCGGCCTGCTCGTCAACCGTAAGGTTCTTGTGTATGATGCCGATGCCGCCCTCGAGGGCTATGGCTATGGCCATCCGCGCCTCTGTTACCGTGTCCATTGCCGCGCTTATGAGCGGGATATTGAGCCTGAGTTCGTTTGTGAGCCTTGTTGACACATCCGTATCCCGCGGCAGGAACTTTGAATAAACCGGCACGAGAAGCACATCGTCGAATGTAATGCCTTTTCTAATATTCATATCCTTCATGTTTAAGCCCCCCGAGACTTGATGTTCAAGCTGTCCCGTCTGACCGGGCACAGCCTGCTATAATAGCGCCTTCGAGAAGCCCTGCGTCGCTCACCATGAGTTCATTAAAGCCGAAACCGTCCATGACAAGGACGGTAATCGCAGAGCCTGGTATGATAAGGTCTTCCCTGCCTTTTTCGAGGCTCAAGACCTCTTCCCTTTGCTTAAGCGTAAGCCCAGCGAGTTGCTTATAGAGCGCTTGGACGCGCTCTTTTTTAAGGATGTAATTATTGACCTTGTCTCGGTCATAGGCGGGAAGCCCCATGTCCAGAGACGCGAGCGTAGTTACGGTGCCTGCGGTGCCCACTAAAACACAGCCTGAAGCCGCGCTATAGTCCCCCAGATCTATCCCGTCCTCTGCCATGTCCATCATCAAGATGGACAGCACCTCTGTTATCTCGGCATCCATGCCTGAAAGCTCGGAGTCTTTGGGCGGGTCTGAAACGATGTGCCTCTCGGTCAGATGCACTACCCCCATCTCCATGCTCCACGCGCCTACAATCTCGGTTCCCCGCGTTGCGATGAACTCGGTTGACCCGCCGCCTATGTCAATGACGAGCCTTTTTTCCGCATTATCCGTCAGGACCGACAAGACCCCTGCAAGGGCGAGCCTTGCCTCTTCTGTCCCGGAAATCACCGAAGGGTTTATGCCTGTCCTCGACCTCACGGAAGAAAGAAATGCGTCTTTGTTTTTGGCCCTTCTCACAACGCTGGTGGCTGACGCGAACACCTCTTGAGCGTGGTTTTCAGCTATAAGCCTTGAAAAATCCTCTAAGACCGTAACGGTCCTTTCCGCGGCCTCAGGGGAAATCCCAACGTCCTCGGTGTATCCGCCGCCGAGCCGGGTTATGGCCCGTTTGTAGAGCACCGGCTTTATGGCGTTGCCCGGGCCTCTGTCGGCAATCAAGAGCCTTAAGGTGTTTGTCCCTATGTCAATGGAAGCGCATCTCATCGTTTTTCCTTCCCCACCCCCCTCGTTCCCCCCTTGCTATCAGGGGGGATGAAAGGGGGGTTAAGTGCGGCGATTGACAGCTTGGACGCCCCGGCGCTCCGGGCCCTGTCGAGCGCCTGAACGACAAATGAATGGCGCGCGTCCATATCAGCCCTGATGATTACGGAGGACGAGCCTGTCCTCCTGAACTCTTGCTTAAGTTTGTCTGAAATCCCGTTCAACGGCACTGGGACACCGTTGACGGCATAAAGGCCGTCCTCGCCTATCGAGACGGTCGCGGCCGCGCCTTCGGTCTCTGTGCCTGCGGACGCGCCCGGAAGCCTCACCTTTATGGATTGGGCCATGATAAGAGGGGTCGTGACCATAAATATAACGAGAAGCACCAACATCACATCGGTCAGCGGCGTGATGTTTATTTCGGATATGAGCCGTTCGTGATTCGAGTCCGTGAATTTAAGCGCCATCTTTCCTGCCTGAGATATACGGTATAAGCTCGATTGCCGCGGCCTCGATATCGAGGGAGCGCGCGGATGCGGAGCGCACGAAGTAGTTATATGCCGCCACAGCCGGCACGGCCACGAAAAGTCCGGCTGCGGTTGCGACAAGCGCCTCGGCAATGCCGTCAGCCACGGCCGCGGGGCCTGCGCCGGTTGACAGGGCAAGGTCTTGAAACGCCCTTATTATGCCCACGACAGTGCCGAAAAGCCCTATGAACGGGGCGATGCTGCCGATGGTTCCGAGAATGCCCAGCCTTTTCAGGAGGAGCGAAATCTCCCTTTTGCCCGCCACCTCGATGGCTGCCACGACATCGTCCCTCCCGAAAGACGACTTGGCATAGCCTGATAAAAATATGTTCGCAAGCGGCCCTTTGTCCGTCCTGCATAAAACCGCGGCGGTTTCAGCGCCCTTTTCCCTGAGCGCCTCAAGAAGGTCCCCGGTAAACGCAATGGTCTTTGCCCTGAAAGACCTGAAGGCCCATGCCCTCTCGAACATTACGGCAACGGAGAATACCGAAAGCAGCAGGAGGACTATTACGGTTACGCCGCCCTTTTGAATAAGCCCTATGATAGATAGGTTTTCAAACATTTCCATATCTTCCCCCTTTCGTAAAGGGGGATAAAGGGGGATTTAACCATCATCTTCAAAAGCCCCGGTAGTTCTTCGTGTATTCGATATAATTATCGGCGGACCTGAGTATGCGGCTTATCTCCTCCGGCCTCAAATGCCTTGAAACCCTGGCCGGCATTCCGATGACAAGGCTGCCGGACGGGACCTTCGTCCCTTCTGTAACGAGCGCGCCTGCCCCGACAATGGAGTCAGGGCCTATCTCCGCGTCGTCGAGGAGCACCGCGCCCATGCCGATAAGACACCTGTCCTTTACAGTGCACCCGTGGAGCACAACGCCGTGCCCCACAGTAACATCGTCCCCTATGATAAGCGGGTATGTGTCCTTTGTAACATGAAGAGAGGAGTTGTCCTGTATGTTCGTCCTTTTGCCGATTCTGATGTAGTTCACATCGCCGCGTATGACGGTATTGAACCATACGCTCGATTTCTCGCCGATTTCGACATTGCCTATGATTCTGACGCCGTCCTGCACGAAGACTGTCTCGTGAAGCTTAGGCATTATCCCTTTATACGGCAACAGCATAGTATCCCGAACCTGCCCATATATTTTAATCATGAACTATAGCAGAAGCAGCCTGAAATAACAAGAAATTGAATGGATTGAACGAGCCACCGCTTATGAAAACCGCAGTTCGAGCATGAGCACCCTCTTTGTCGCCTGATTAACCATGTAACCATCGGAGCGCCTTATGCCCGCCAGCCAAACGACGGTATCACCGGTGCATATGACCGGCGTCCTTTGCCTTTTAAGGGCCGGGGTCTTGGAGTCAATGAATATTGACTTGAGCTTCTTCGTGCCGCTCATGCCCGACGGGGTCATCCTGTCCCCGGGCTTGAATGACCGTACACTGACAGGCTTCGGAAGCTCATCATAATCGAAATACACCCTGTCCTTTGAACGGAAAGATGCGGCAGACGGCTGTCTTTTTGAAATCTTCGCGATAATCACGGCCCCGGCACACGGGATGAGCGTGCTCCCCGGTATGCTCAACGGCAGGTCAAACCCTTGAGCCTTTTTTATGTCTCTCTTGCGCTCAACCCTGATACGCCCGTATTCCCTTATAATGCGAAGGCCGGACCCAAGGCTGTATGAGGCATTGGGCCTTTTCGAGCGCACGATGTCAAAGAAGGCGTCCACATGCGCGCCAAGGAGTTCCGGGGCTTTTTCAAGGC
>CAYIRV010000090.1:0-6874 GCA_964365865.1 uncultured Thermodesulfobacteriota bacterium
GTTTGCGCCGATGACGAGCGCGATGTCGGTCTCCTCGAATTCAGGGTTTATCTCCTCCATCTCGATGAGGTCCGTATATGGAATCCCCGCTTCTGCCAAGAGCACATTCATGTGTCCCGGCATCCTTCCGGCGACCGGGTGGATGGCGAATTTGAGCTGGATGTTCATGGATTTAAGCACTGATGCCAATTCTCCCACCGCATGCTGGGCCTGAGCCGCGGCCATGCCGTAGCCCGGGATAATGATTACGCTTTTGGCGTCTCTGAAAAGGAGCGCGGTCTCTTCCGCGGTTATCTTTTTAACAATCGGGCCGGATGGTTTGGCGTCACCGGCCGAGGCCCCGGTCAGCGCGGCGATTGTCGCCGTTGACGTAGCGGCAATCTGGCCGAATGCTCCGAAAAGGACATTGGTGATGGAGCGGTTCATGGCCCTGCACATCAGGATGGAAAGGATGAAGCCCGATGCGCCGTCGAGCGCGCCGGTGATGATCTGTATCCTGTTGTCGAGCATGAACCCCATGGCCGCGTCCGTCAGACCGGCGTAGGAATTCAGGAGGGCTATGACAACCGGCATGTCGGCCGCGCCTATCGGCAGGACCAGCAGTATCCCGAAGGTAAAGGCCAGCCCGAGCAGGGTATAGAAAAGCGTGCCCATTGCCGGCACAAAGGCCAGAGAGACGATGAGTCCCAGCATGACGGCCAGCAGGGTGAAGTTGGAAAAGTTCTGGCCCTTGTAGGTAATGGGCCGCCCAGGCAGAAGGCCATGGAGCTTGGCGGCGGCCATCAGGCTTCCCGTGACCGTCAGCCCGCCGACCATTACCTCTACGCCTATCATCACGGTCCTGATTGTGCCGAGTTCAGCCCCGTGCCGGTAGTACTCCGAGACGCCTATCAGGGCCGCGGCCAGCGCCCCGCCGGCATGCGACAGGGCGGTCCTCTGTGGCACAGCGGTCATCGGTATCCAAAGAGACATCAGCGCCCCGATAGTGGAGCCCACCACGATGCCTGCGATAATCCACCTGTAGGAGACGATGTCCCTGTGCATGAGCGTCCCCACGATGGCGATGAACATCCCCATCGCGGCCATGTTCATGCCGCGCCGGGCTGCCTCAGGGGAACTGGCCATGGCCTTTAACCCGAGGATGAAGAGGACGGCGGACAGAAGATACGCTAACTGGATATAGATACTCATGTTTATCTATCTCACCTTTTAAACATTTTCAATATGCGGTCGGTTATCAGAAACCCGCCCACCACATTGATAGTGGAACAGACCACGGCTATAAACCCGAGCACATTGCTTACTGTGCTATGGTCCTCTCCAGTAATGACCAGAGACCCGACGAGCGATATCCCGGATATAGCGTTGGTCGCCGACATGAGCGGCGTATGCAGGAGCGCCGGCACCTTCGATATTAGTTGGTATCCGAGAAATCCAGCCAGGATAAATATGTACATCCCTACAATCAATGTCGAGGTTTCCATAAGGCTTTGCCTCCGTTCGGAATATATGGTCTGCTGCCCGGTTAGTCTGAAGATACCACTTACCAGTGGCTCCTGCTCGAAAGTCCGCCGGGGTAAGAGATGTTGGCCTTTTTCACGGCCTCTTTCACGCCCTGATGCGTAATCTCTCCGTTATGCGTAATGAGGGAACCCTTGATTATCTCGTCCTCCATGTCCAGATTCAGCTCTTTTTTGTCCGGCGCGAGAAGATACAGGAATGTCAGGATGTTCCGCGCGTAAAGTTGGCTTGCGTGGACCGGGATGGTGGAGGGGAGGTTTGTCGTCCCTATTATCGTCACATTGTGCTTCTCAACGGTTTTGCCCGCTTCCGACACGGCGCAGTTGCCGCCCTGTTCGGCCACAAGGTCCACTATCACGGAGCCCGGCTTCATCTCCCTGACCATGTCCTCGGTTATGAGCGTGGGGGCCGGTTTGCCGGGGACAAGGGCCGTTGCTATGACTATGTCGGCGTCCTTTGTGTGCTTCCTTATTATATCCTGCTCCGCCCTGTAGAACTCGGACGACATTGCTTTTGCATAGCCGCCGGAGTCCTCGGCCTCATCGTGCTTTACATCGAGAGGGGCGAATTCGGCTCCGAGGCTTTTTATCTGTTCTCCCACGGCCGGACGCGTGTCGAACGCCGTTACCACGGAGCCGAGCCTTTTGGCCGTGGCGATTGCCTGCAGGCCCGCGACCCCTGCGCCGATTACGACCGTCTTGGCCGGATGGACCGTGCCGGCGGCGGTTGAGAGCATTGGTATGAATCTTTTGAGGTGGTCGGCGGCCATTATAACGGCCTTGTATCCGGCGACCGTGCTCATGGAACTCAGGGCGTCCATCATCTGGGCCCTGGATATCCTCGGGACAGCGTCTATTGAAAAGGCGGTTATTTTCTTTTCAACCAGCTTGACGACCACATCTATGTTGGCGAAGGGGAACAGGAATGCAATCAGCGCGGCCCCCTCTTTCATCATGTCTATCTCATGCTTTTTGGCCTTATCGTTAAGCATCGGCCTCTGCACCTTCAGCACCATGTCGGATGAGCCGAAAAGTTCATCGGGCCCGGCCGCTATCCTCGCCCCGGCCTTTTGATATTCCCCGTCAGGCATGTAGGAAGCGTCTCCGGCCCCGGCCTCGACCAGCACCTCCATCCCGCCTTTTATCATTTTTCCCACGGTCTCCGGCGTTGCGGCCACCCTGTTTTCGTTTGTGAGGACCTCTTTTGGTATCCCGACCTTCATGACCTCGCTCCTTCCGGTTAAATTGTTGAAAGTCCTTTCCGCGGGAGGTTTCTGCCGTCAAGTTCCACATTATAAATATTTATGGATATTGATGTCAATAGGGTTGTGCCTTGCTATATCTTGTTCTCCCTGCCCTCCACGAGCCTTTTGATGTTTTCCTTGTGTTTTATGACGACTATGGCGGATATGAAGACAGACAGCGCGAGGGTGTAGAGTCCGGGCTTGAATAGATAGAGAAAGGCAGGCAGGGACGTCGCTGCTATTATGGAGCCGAGAGACACATATCTTTTGAAGGCCACGATTATGGCGAAAATCGCCGCGCTCAGGATTGTCGCGTAAGGCGCGAGGATTATCATTACACCGAGAGCCGTTGCAACGCCCTTGCCTCCTTTAAATCCGAGAAACACCGGGAAGATGTGGCCGAGGAACGCGCTTCCTCCTGCGAGCGCGGTAAGGAGCGGGTCATTCACATAGCGGATAGAAAGATAGACCACGGCAGCGCCCTTCAGTGTGTCTAACACGAGAGTCAATACGCCTGCGGCCTTGCCCGCGGTCCTTACGACATTCGTTGCCCCGATGTTCCTGCTCCCTGATTGCCTCGGGTCAGCTCCGCCAAAGAGCCTTGCCGCGATAATGCCGAAAGGCACGGACCCGAGAAGATAAGCCCCTGCAAGGACGAATATGTAAATGGCTGTGTCGGATGTCATTGAATAGAGGTTGCCGGTTATCGGTTTTTAGCGATAACCGGCAACTAATCACTCGACTGTAACGCTCTTTGCGAGGTTTCTCGGCTGGTCAACATCAGTGCCTTTAAGTACAGCTATGTGATAGGCGAGGAGCTGAAGCGGTATTGACATGACAATGGGCGTCAGGTGCACTGAGGCGGATGGCATTGCGATTACATCGTCCGCCTTTTTTGACGCTTCCCTGTCCCCCTCGTTCACGACGGCTATTATGCGGGCTCCGCGCGCCTTTGCCTCCTCGATATTTCCGAGCATCTTGGGGTATGTGGAATCATGGGGCGCAATGGCCACAACAGGCACATCCTCGTCAATGAGGGCGATCGGCCCGTGTTTCATCTCGCCAGCGGCATATCCCTCGGCGTGTATGTATGAAATTTCCTTGAGCTTCAACGCGCCTTCGAGGGCTATGGGAAAATTCATGCCCCTTCCGAGGTATATGAAGTCCCTAAAGTTGAAATACTTTTTCGCAAGCGATTCTATCAGAGGCGCTGAATCAAGCGCCTTTTCTATCTTCTTGGGGAGCATTACAAGCTCGTGCAGGAGCGTCTTTGCCTCTGCCCCGGTGATATTGCCGGCTGCGGCCCCGAAGTGGACGGCAAGGAGATAGAGCGCAACGAGCTGGGTGGTGAACGCCTTTGTGGATGCCACGCCTATCTCAGGCCCAGCGTGGGTCATGAACGACCAGTCGGCCTCGCGCGTCAGACTGCTCTCCATCACATTGCATATGGCAATGATAGAGGCCCCGCGCTTTTTCGCCTCTTTCACTGCCGCGATAGTGTCCGCGGTCTCGCCGGATTGGGATATGGCGATGATGAGGGTGTGCTTGTCTATGATTGCTTTTCTTCCCCTGAACTCGGATGCAAGGTCAGCCTCGGCAGGCACTTTCAGAAACTCCTCGACGAGGTGCCTTCCGATAAGCCCCGCGTGCCACGATGTGCCGCATGCGATGATATAGACGCGCGCTATGTCATTAAGCCTTATGTTGAACTTGTCGAGGAATACCATGCCGGTATCCTCTATGACCGCGCCCCGGAATGTGTCTGCGATGGCCCTCGGCTGCTCGAAGATCTCCTTGAGCATGAAGTGCCTGTAACCGCCCTTTTCAGCCATGACAGGGCTCCAGTCTATGAACAACGGCTCCCGCGTAACCGCCGTGCCGTCCAATGCCGTCAGTTTTACCCCATCCTTGGTTATAACGGCCATTTCTCCGTCCTTGAGGAATATGGCGCGCCTCGTGATGCCGAGTATGGCCGGTATGTCGGAGGAAAGGATCGCCTCTCCATCGCCGACGCCGAGTATCATGGGGCATTCCATGCGCATTCCGACAATCTTGTCCGGCTCGTTTTCGCTTATAGCCGCGAGCGCGTATGTGCCGCGCAGGCGCGCTGCAGCCGCCCTTACCGCGTCTTCGAGCGGCGAGCCTTGCTGGACAGAGCGGTGTATAAGGTGGGTTATGACCTCGGTGTCTGTCTCTGACTTGAAGCGCGCGCCGTCCTTTATAAGCTCTTCCTTCAGTTCGATATAATTTTCTATTATGCCGTTATGGACTACGGCAATCCCGCCTTCTACATGCGGGTGGGCATTCTCCTCGCTCGGCCGTCCGTGGGTGGCCCACCGGGTGTGGCCTATGCCAGTTGAGCCGGTAATCGGATGGCCGGCTATGTTGGCTGCGAGTTTTTCGAGCTTACCGACGCTCCGCCTTAAGACGATTTTCCCGTCTTTAAACACGGCAATGCCCGATGAGTCGTATCCCCTGTACTCGAGCCTTTTGAGCCCTTCAAGGAGGACACTGACAGCGTCCTTTTGGCCCATGTATGCGACGATTCCGCACATGTTACTTCTTAATCCCCTTTTTCTTGACCCAGCCTTCTATGACCCGCTCCTTTGCCCTCGTGAGCATTAAAGAGCCGGGCGGCACATCGCTCGTTACAGTGGTGCCTGAGCCCACATATGCGTCTTTGCCGACCGTGACAGGCGCCACGAGCTGTGTGTCGCTCCCTATGAACGCGCCGTCTTCAATCGTAGTCCGGTATTTCTTTACGCCGTCGTAGTTGCAGGTTATGGTTCCCGCGCCTATGTTCACATTCTTGCCGATTACAGCGTCGCCCAGATAGCTCAAGTGGTTGGCCTTTGTCCCCTTGCCGATTATCGTCTTTTTCACCTCGACGAAGTTCCCGATTCTTACATTGTCGCTTATGACGCTATTCGGCCTCAGCCTCGCAAAAGGCCCAATCACTACGTTGCTGCCTATCTTGCAGGATTCTATCACAGAAAGGCTTTTCACCGTAGTGCCGCGGCCTATGGTTGAATCGGTTATCTTGACGCCTTCCTCTATCACGCAGTCTTCGTGGACTACGGTATTTCCGGACAAGGTTGCCGAGGGATGGATTGTCGTATCAGCCCCGATTTTAACGCCCCCGTCAATGTATGTGTTTTCAGGAGCAACGATTGTCACGCCTTGGAGCATAAGGGAATCCATGACTCTTTTCCTCATGATGCCCGATGCCTTTGCAAGATCGAGCCTGTTGTTTACGCCCATGACCTCCTCTGGTTCGATGTGCGTAAGGGCCGCGACACTCTGACCCGCGCTTGAGGCGAGTTCAATAAGGTCAGGGAGATAATACTCCTTCTGCGCGTTGGACGAGGAGATTTTTTTTATGTTTCTGAAAAGAAAATCCGAGGATATCAGGTATATGCCTGTGTTCACCTCATGTATGGCCCTTTCCCCGGCCTTGGCGTCCTTGTCCTCGACTATGCGGACTACCTTTCTGTCCCTGTCCCTTATTACCCTGCCGTAGCCCGAAGGGTCGTCGAGGATTGTTGTAATGAGTGCAAGCCCCGCGTCTCTTTTCCTGTCTTTTACCTGTTTAAGTGCCCTGAGCGTATCCTTTGTTATAAGAGGGACATCGCCAGAAAGTATAAGCACATCGCCGCTGAAACCTTTTAATGCCTTAAGGCCGCAGGCTACGGCATGGCCTGTGCCGAGCTGCTCTTTTTGCTCAACGAATACGGCCTTTTCAGAGGCAAAGGCCTCTTTTACGGACATAGCGCCGTAGCCTATGACGACAACGGTTTTTTTTATTCTGAGTTCCTTGAGGACGTTGAGGCCGTAAAACAGCATCGGCCTTCCGGCAACAGGGTGCAAAACCTTTGGGAGGGCGGACTTCATGCGGGTGCCCTTGCCTGCGGCGAGCACTATGGCGGCTAAGTTCTTCATGGGTCTGGCGTTTTCATTTAAGATATAGGAATATAAAAACTGCGTCAAGGTTTTTTCAGGGGAGGGGGAAAGGAAGGGGGTATTGAAAGCAGGGGAGATATGTGGTATTTTAGCCTCGGGGAAAATAAAAGAGCAAGGGGGGCGGCAGCATGGGTAACAAGAAGGAGAAGA
>CAYIRV010000091.1:0-6845 GCA_964365865.1 uncultured Thermodesulfobacteriota bacterium
ATGGACAGCCTGTCCGTCCAATGCGCGGACGATTACGCGGGCATAGGGCTGCCAAAGGACAGCGCGCTTCTTCTTATCGAGGTTGACGGGAGCGCTGATTCGGTTGTAAGCGACTCATCCACGATAGAGGCGATTTGCAAAGAGAACGGGGCATATTCCGTGAAGGCCGCGTCTGATTCCAAGGAGGTCAAGAACCTCTGGAAGGCTCGCAGAGCCATATCAGCCTCTCTTTTCCGCTTGAAGCCCGATAAGCTGAACGAGGATGTGGTTGTTCCGCGCTCTGAAATACCAGCCCTTGCACAAGGCATACAGGAGATTGCCAAAAGCCGCGGACTTACCATAGCCTGCTTCGGCCATGCCGGGGACGGCAACATACATGTAAATGTCATGTTCGACAAAAGGGATTCTGGAGAAGCTTTGCGCGCAGAGGCCGCGATAGAGGACATATTCTCCCTTGCCTTAAGCCTCAGAGGGACGATATCAGGGGAGCACGGGGTGGGAATTACAAAGGCCAAATATCTCGGCATGGAGCTTGACGCTCCGTCAATCGAACTTATGAAGCGCGTTAAAAAGGCCTTTGACCCCAATGGCGTTTTAAACCCGGGCAAGATTTTCCCAAGCGAAAAGGCTTATCGGACGGCCCGCGCCTCTGCGTGAGGCCCCATTGCATACATGGACAGGCTTGAACTGTTAAAAGACGATATTGAAAGATGCGTCCGCTGCGGCACATGCAGGTCAATCTGCCCGGTCTTAAGGGTATCGGGCAGGGAGGGTGGGAGCGCGAGGGGCAAGCTCACCCTCATTAAAGCGTATCTCGATGGAACCATCGGCCTTGACGAGGAATACATAAAGGCCATAAAGGAGTGCACGCTCTGCATGTCATGCAGGGACTCCTGCCCCAACGGCGTCCGGACTACCGACATCATACACGCGGCCCGCGTTGATGTAACAGAGAAGCAGGGCCTTCCGTTAATCGCATCCTTGTTCCTTAAAAATATCATCGATTCGACAACGCTCATGCCAATGGCCATGAAACTGGCCTCAAGACTTCAGGGCGCGTTCTTCAAGGACACGCTTGCCGAGACAGGGCTTATCGCGCGTTTTTCCTTGCCGCTAATCGGCCAGGGCAGGCTTGTCCCCCAGCTCGCAAAGACCTTTTTCCTCGAACTGCCGGAGGTAAGAGCGTTTAGTCCGGAAGGCCCGGAAAATATCGGCAAGGCCGTTAAACCAACAGCCGCAACCACAGTGGCGTTCTACGCCGGGTGCGGGATTAATTACCTCATGCCGGAGGTGGGCGTTGCATCGCTCGATGTCTTGAGCCGGGCGGGCGCAAAGACCGTTGTGCCCAATGGACAGGTCTGCTGCGGAATGCCTTTATGGTCAATGGGCGACAACTCGACCGCGAGGACCCTTGCCATGAAGAATATCGAAGCGTTCGAGGCAGTTGCCTGCGACTACATCGTAACATCCTGCGCCACATGCACATACGGGCTTAAGAAGATGTTCAAGGAGATTTTGTCAGACGCAGACCCCCAACTCCGCTCACGGGTCGAGGCCTTTACCTCAAAGGTCATTGACATAACGGCGCTGCTCGCGGGCAAGCTCAGGGCCGCTGGCATGGAAGGCAAGACCAATGCTCAAGGCCGCAGGACGACCGTAACCTATCATGACCCGTGCCATTTGAACCGGGGGCTTGGGGTAAGGAACGAGCCGAGGGAGATGCTCGCGAAGAATAAATCGCTCGCGCTTAAGGAGATGAGGTTCCCGTGCAGTTGCTGCGGCCTTGGAGGCGGGCTCAGCTATTCGAATTACGAGATGTCTATGGATGTGATGAAGAGAAAGGCCGAGTCCGTAAGGGACTCCGGCGCGGAGGTTGTGGCGACCGCGTGTCCGGGCTGCATTGTCCAGCTCAGGGACGGCCTTCACAGGCACGGGGTTAAGGCCGAAGTGAAGCATGTGGTGGAGCTTTTATAAAAGGATATGGAAAGCAAAAAACCTGAATGACATATTTCCTCTTCTGCATACATAACCACCAGCCTGTAGGGAACTTCGGCCATGTGCTTGAACAGGCTTACGAGGACGCTTACTGGCCTTTTCTTAAAACCATTTCAAAACACCCTTCAATAAAGCTCACGCTTCACACATCGGGATTTCTTCTCGACTGGCTGATTGAGAACAGGCCGGAATACATGGAGCTTCTCCGGTCAATGGCCGCCTCCGGGCAGGTAGAGCTTATGGGCGGCGGGTATTATGAGCCGATACTGCCTGTAATTCCATATGATGACCGTGTCGGCCAGATACGGATGATGGCGGACAGGCTTGAAGCGATTACAGGCCAGAGGCCGCGGGGCCTCTGGCTTACCGAGAGGGTCTGGGAGCCCGCGCTGCCCCCATCCCTCAAGGACGCGGGCGTTGAATACATACTCGTTGACGACTATCACTTCATCAGGTCAGGCATCCCGAAGGAAAGGCTTACGGGATATTACATAACAGAGGACCAGGGCAGCGTCATAAAGGTCTTCCCCGGAAGCGAGGCGCTCAGGTATCTCATGCCGTTCAAGCCGGTTGAGGAGTTTGTTTCGCATCTGTCCGGAATTAACGGCTCAACAAGCGGCGGCTCCGTTGCCATCTACGGGGACGACGGAGAGAAGTTCGGGGTATGGCCCGGCACAAGGAAGTCTGTTTACGGAGAGGGCTGGCTCGAAAGGTTCTTTGAACGGCTCGAGTCCCTCGACTGGCTCAAGTGCGTTACTTATTCCGAATACATTGACAGGCAAGGCCCGCTCGGCAGGGTGTATCTGCCTGCGACATCCTATATGGAGATGGGCGAGTGGTCCCTGCCCGCGGAGGCATCGAAGGAATACGCAGGGCTTCAGGACGACATAAAAAAAGGCAGGCTCGGGCCCCTTGGCGATAGGCTCAAGCGGTTCACGCAGGGCGGCGCTTGGAGAAATTTCTTTTCCAAGTATCCGGAGTCGAACTGGATGCACAAGAGGATGCTCCATGTAAGCAGGACGGTCAGGGAAAAGGCGGACACAGGGCAGGGTGGAGAGGCGCTTAAGCGGCTTTACATGGCCCAGTGCAACGACGCTTACTGGCACGGCGTATTCGGGGGGCTGTATCTGCCGCATCTGCGCACGGCGGTTTATGAGAACCTCATAAAGGCCGAGAACGCGGCCCTGCAAGCCGCATCGGTTGGCAGCGCAGAAATCGAAACCGAGGATATTGACGCTGACGGCGCTCCGGAGGTTGTATTAAGGACAGGAGATTTGAATATCTTCGTAAGCCCTGAATCAGGCGGAGGTATCTACGAATTAGACTTCAGACCCAAGGCATTAAACCTGCTTAACACCCTTTCGAGAAGACCCGAAGGCTACCATTCCAAACTGACGGACGCGGTGCAGGCTGACTCAGGCTCAGGCGCGGAAAGCATCCACGACATGGTGCTCGCCAAGGAGAAGGGGCTTGAGGAGCATCTTAAGTTCGACCCGTGGCAGAGGGGCGCGTTTGTTGAATCCGTGCTCCCTGATGACACGCGGCTCGATGGTTACCGTTCAAGCGTCCAGAAGGAATTAGGCGGCTTCAGGACAGGCAGATACTCCGTGGGTTCGTTTGAAAATAACGGCGTGAGGCTTTCGAGGAGCGCGGCTGGGGAATGGGGCGTGCTCTCAATCAGGAAAGAAATCCTGCCAACAGGCATGGGTTCTTTTTCAGTGAACTACGCGCTCGAAAGGGCAGGCGATACTGGCGCAGGGCCCGCGCTGACCGCCGCGCTTCGCTCGCGGCTTCGGTTCGCGGTCGAGGTCAACCTGCTCCTGCCGTGCTGCGACGGGCCTGCCTGCTTCTACAGGTTCTCGCCGGAAACAGTCAAGGCAGAGGACATCGGGCTTGGAGGCTTTGGGGAGCTTAAGGGCATAACAGGGGTAAGCATCATTGACAGCTTCTCAGGGGTCGAGGTCTCTATAGAGGTTGATTCTCCCCTTACGCTCTGGAGGTTCCCTGTATATACCGTGTCGCTTTCAGAGGCCGGGTTTGAAAAAAACTATCAAGGCTCATGCCTCGTGTTCTTAAGGCCACTGACCTTTGACCAAGATACAAGCTTTTTAGGATTTAATGTAAAGGTGAAAGCGCACTGACTTCAGGAGCGGATTATGGCAGCGTCCAATAAAAAAGCCCTTGCAACGAGGCTCAAGAGAATTAAGCTCCTCATACTCGATGTTGACGGCGTATTGACCGACGGGTCTATAACCTACAATGATGAAGGCATTGAGACAAAGGTCTTCCATGTAAGGGACGGCCACGGCATAAAGATGCTCATGAGGGCAGGCATTGATGTGGCCCTCCTGACGGCCCGCAGTTCCAAGGCGCTTCTGCACAGGGCAAAGGATTTGAATATCTCCCTCGTGCTGCAGGGCAGGAAAGATAAGCTTGAGGGCTTCATGGAAATCCTCGAAAAAAAAGCCATTCTGCCTGAAGAGGCCGCGTGCATGGGGGACGATGTGGTTGACCTTCCGCTTCTCAGGAGGGCGGGCTTTTCCGTGGCTGTCCGGGACGGCGTGGCTGAGGTGAAAAGCGCGGCCCACTACATCACAAGGCTGCCCGGGGGCCGCGGCGCGGTAAGAGAGGTTACGGACATGATACTCAAGGCCCAGGGCAGATGGAAAGAGGCCATGAAACGCTATTTTAAGTAGGATAAGAAACTTTACAGATGAGGGGATGGGTGGTATAATTTTTGCAAGATAAGGTCGGCGCAGGGATATAATAGGACGCGAAAAAACCCGGAATTTCAACAGGCTGCTCAAAAAGCTCCCGATGCGAGGCGTCGAGGAGCGAGGAACGAGGCGTATTTCGTGTATACGCCGCAGTGACGAGAGACGAAGACAACGAAGCAGATGGACTTTTTCAGCAGCCTGTTGAAAAAATCAATGACTACAAGCTATCATGAGGCATAGGTTAAGTTTTCTGTTGGCTGTCTTTGCCGGGGCCTGCCTCATAGTCCTTTTGCTCCTTCTATCAGGGCGCTTTGACGGAAAAGTAGGGTATAAGACCGCGTCTCTTGACAGCTCCCGTATTGGCGTAAGGCTCAAGGACATCCGCTATACGAGCACGCGCTACGGAGACCTCGAATGGGAGTTAGAGGCAGAGGAGGCCTTGCGCACAAAAGAGCGCGGGGTCATGGAACTCAGCGCAGTCAGGATGGTGTTTTACGAAAAGGCCGGAAAGAGACACACTTTGAAGGCTAATGAGGCATTGTTCAGCGATGCCTCCGGGGATGTTGAGGCAAGGGGCCGCGTGGCGCTCACCTCGGATGACGGGTCGGGCTTGAGGACGGAAAGCCTCGCATACACGCATCAGTCAAAGAAACTCAGCTCAAAGGTCAGGGTGGAGATTTTTTACAACGGGGTGGAGGCCGTGGGCATTGGGATGCTTGCTGACATGGATACCGGGAGGTTTGTCCTTCTTAAGGATGTAAGGGCGGTTTTCAGGGCAAGACGCGGCTGAGCCGCTTGTTATAAGCATGAATAAAAAATTTTCACTTGACATCCTTCAGATAGAGAGGAGGAGAGACCATGATTACAGCGAAAGAAAAAATCAGAGAATCAATCGAGGCGCAGCCCGATGATGCGTCATATGAGGAGATAATGCGCGAGCTTGCGTTCGGGTAAATGGTGGAGCGCGGGATTGAGGATTCAAGGGGAGACCGTGTAATCTCGAATGAAGAAATGAAGCGCCGTATCAGGACATGACAGCGATAAGATGGACATTTGAGATAACACTACGTCGCACAGTTCAGCCGTTATGACCGTAAAGGCCTTTTTTGCCATATCCGCTCAGGCGGCATTCCTTTTTGGCCTCGTTACCGCGGCTGGGGCAGCCGGCGCGTTTGAGGCAGGGACGTTGGTTTCAAAAGGGGCAGTGGCATCCACGCCAAGCGGCGTGAGTCTATCAGAGAGGCCGGTTATTGTAACATCAGACAGCATGGAGGCAGACAGGGCTGACAACAGGGTGCTTTTCAGGGGCAATGTCGTTGCCGAGGAGGATTTTACCCTCTGCAGCGATGAGGTCCTTATGGCTTACGGTCAAGACAAGGATGTTGAGGAGATTACCGCGACCGGCAATGTGAGGATATTCATGGCTGATAAGACATCCACATCCGGCAGGGCTGTTTACAACAGGAAGGCAAGGACAATAGTCCTTACGGAAAGCCCGTCCCTCGTTCAGTGCGACAATACCATGATGGGCGATAAGATAATCTTCTATGTTGACGAGGACAGAGCCATGGTCGAAAGCAACAAGGAAAAGAGGGTAAGGGCCGTGATACTGCCTGATAAAAAATGCGAGGAGCCTGGCGTCCGCAAGGAGGCCTCTGGCGATGGTCCGGTAAAGGGTGAGAAAGCTCAGTGTTCACGGCCTCGTTAAGGCCTTCGGCAAAAAAAAAGCGGTTGACGGCCTGAGCATAGCCGTATCCTCAGGCACGGTCGTGGGACTTCTCGGGCCAAACGGCGCGGGCAAGACAACCACCTTTTACATGACCGTGGGTCTTGTCAGCCCGGACCAAGGGCAGGTGTTGCTCGACGATACGGACATAACCGGCATGCCCATGTACAGGAGGGCGCGGCTCGGAATTAGCTACCTCGCGCAGGAGCCGTCGGTGTTCAGGAAACTCACGGTTGAAGAGAACATCAAGGCCATACTCGAATTTCAGAATCTTACGGCAGAGGACATCAAGGAAAGGGCCGGTCTCCATCTTGAGGAACTGGGCATAGCTCATCTTGCGGAGAGAAAGGCATATATGCTCTCAGGTGGCGAGAGGCGAAGGGTGGAGATAGCGAGGGCCATGGTCA
>CAYIRV010000092.1:0-6824 GCA_964365865.1 uncultured Thermodesulfobacteriota bacterium
TCGGGCTCATAACCCGAAGGTCACAGGTTCAAATCCTGTCCCCGCTACCAGATAACCCAAAAGGGGGCGCTTGTGCGCCCCCTTTTTAATATGTCTTTGCCCCTTATTCTTTTACACGCCGACCCCCTTAAGACGCTCACACCCTCTATATTCCTTCGGCAATATTTACTTAAGCCTTAAGTTCATAAAAATATCCCTCCGGGCCGCCTTCCGAAGTAATTATAGCACTTGACATAAAAACATACATCCTGCTATAATTCGCGCAATCCCTTTAAAAGCCTATTTAGCGGTCAAGTGCGATTCGGCCATGACCCGATAAGAATAACAGCGTCCACCATTCACCGAATACACCACACGGAGGACATTATGGGCAGAAAGGTGACTATCTTCATCGGGATTCTGTTCGCGGCCACACTACTCGCATCCAATACAGCGCCTGCCCGCGATACAGGGCAAAAAGCCTTGCCCGATAATATCGCCGCCAAGTCCGGGCTGAGAGAATCCTACGGCAAACTCCCCCTCTACTTCATAAAGAACAACGGCCAGATTAACGGTAAGGTCAGATTTTACGAAAAAAGCGCGGGACACGCCGTTTACTTTACAGACGACGGTCTATACATAAATCTTTTAAAAAGAACGGCCAACGCCGGCAACGGCATTACCGGGCCTCAGACCCCGGACTCTAACATCCAGTCCGAGGTCATCAGGCTCGGACTCTCAGGGTCTGTCCGCGCCCCTGAGATTACACCCGTCAACAGGCAGGAAGGCAAATTTAATTATTTTATCGGAAATGACAGCGGTGGATGGAGAACAGGGATACCGGCCTATGGGGCATTGGTGTATAAGAATGTATACAACGGCGTTGATGTCAAATACTATGGCAACAACAGCGAACTCGAATATGATGTCATTGTCAGGCCAGGGGCAGACCCAAGGGCAGTAAAATTTTTCTATGAAGGCGTAAAGGGCCTGAAGGCCGGCAAGGATGGCACCCTTGAAATAGCGCTCTCGCACGGGACGATTACCCAGAAAAGGCCTTTCATCTACCAGACGATTAACAACAGGAAGGTCGAGGTGGAGGGCGGCTTTGAGCTCTTGGGCACTGAATCCGGCAGGCATTCCTACGGTTTTCAAGTCGCGTCATATGACAAGGGGCGCGACCTTATAATTGACCCTTCCCTCGTATTCTCCACTTATCTTGGGGGCGGGAGCTATGACTACGGCAACTCCGTGGCCGTAGACTCGTCCGGGAGCGCATACATAGTGGGCCATACCGCTTCTACGAACTTCCCTCTCGCAGGCACCCCCATACAGGGGACGAAAGCGGGCGTATACGATGTCTTTGTCGCAAAACTAAACCCTGCGGGAAACGCGCTCGTGTATTCAACATATCTTGGCGGTGGCGCCGTTGATGGAGACTCTGTGGGGCGCGGCATAGCCGTTGATTCATCCGGAAATGCGTATATAACAGGGTCCACGGACTCCGCGAACTTCCCGCTCGCCTCGCCTCTTTACGGGACCAACGCCGGCATTTCCGATGCGTTCATCACAAAGATTAATTCCACAGGGAGCGGACTTCTATACTCGACATACCTCGGAGGGACAAGGCAGGACTCCGGCCAGGACATTGCGCTCGATTCATGGGGCAACGTCTATATAACCGGAAACACGACCTCTGCGGACTTCCCCACCGTGTCTCCGCTGCAGGCCCACCAGATTCAGACGCAGACCGACCTATACGGCCAAACCACATACATAGGGGACGCATTTGTCGCAAAGCTCAACCCGGCCGGAAGCGCGCTTTCATATTCAACCTTTCTCGGAGGCACATCCTATGACTTCTCAACCTCCATTGCGGTAAGAATAGCGGCAGACCCGTACGGCAACCTCACAGGGGGCGTTTATGTGACCGGTTACACATCCTCCACGAACTTCCCGACGGCTTTGCCTTTTTACGCGACGAACTCCGGCGCTTCCGATGTGTTCGTCACGAAGTATAACCCATCAGGCAGCGCCCTTGCTTACTCGACATACCTCGGAGGCGCAGCCTCGGACTACGGCTTCGCAATCGCTGTTGACCCTGCCGGGAACGCATATATAACAGGCAGCACCTATTCCACCAACTTCCCCACGGCAACGCCCATATACGGGCCGAGGATTGACCCCTACGGAGGGTATCCCGGGGACGCATTTGTGACCAAGCTGAACGCATCGGGAAGCGCGCTTTCATATTCAACATATCTCGGAGGGACCGCGCAGGACTATGGCTACGGCATAGCGGTTGACAACTCCGGAAACGCATATGTCACAGGATACACATCATCCATCAACTTCCCTATGTCATATCCGCTGTACTCAACGCTCAACGGCGGCTATGGCTATGACGCCTTTGTTACAAAGCTCAACCCTGCAGGCACCGCGCTGTCATTCTCTACATACCTCGGCGGCAGCGGCAATGACTACGGACGCTCAATCGTTGTTGACGGCTCTGAGAACGCGTATGTGGCGGGAGACACCTATTCCACTAACTTCCCGACAGCCGCGCCTGCCCATCCGGCTAACGCGGGCCTGCTTGATGTATTTGCGGCCAAGGTATCCACCAAAGTGCAGAGCGACCTCGTTGTAAGCTCACTGACCGCACCGGTTGCAGCGCGCGCAGGGCTTAGTGTCTCGGTGTCCTATACAGTTACCAACAACGGCGCCGGAGCATCGAGCGCCTCTTATGTGAAGTTCTATCTTTCCACAGACACGACCATAGCCGCATCTGATATATACTTGGGACAGCGGTCTGTTGGCGGCCTCGCATCAGGCGCGTCGAGCAGCGCCACTACAAGCCTGTTGATACCGCAGTCCGTTACGCTCGGCACATACTACATAGGCGCAATAGCTGACGCGACAAACACAAACACGGAGAGCAACGAATCCAACAACACGAGGGCATCCTCGGCTGTTGCCGTCTCCGGCAGCATTGACCTCGTTGTAAGCGTCTTGAGCGGACCGGCGAGCGTAACTAAAATTATAACCTTTAATCTGTCAAATACGGTAAAGAACAACGGCACCGGCGCATCCAACGGCTCTTACACGAGGTTCTATCTCTCTACGGACACGAACATAACCACATCCGACATTTACATCGGACAGAGGTATGTCGTAAGCCTCGCATCAGGCGCGTCGAGCAGCGCAAGCTCGCCCGTCACCATATCGGCAACCACAACGTCAGGCACATACTACATAGGCGCGATAGCGGATGCGACAAACACCAACCCAGAGTACAACGAGTCCAACAACAGGAAGTATTACGGGCCTGTTACAGTAACCGAATAGCCGGCAAGCCTATCGCGCGGTAATCAAGCCTCATGGGTTCTGCTAACGGCAGAACCCATGAGGCTTTTGCCTATGCCGGTAATACAGGGACATGCAGGATAAAACGGAAAACAAGGCGATGAAATGACTGTGAGGAAAAGGCCTTTGCCAACGACCCCTGAGGCTCAGGATATGGCGCGCGCGGCGGTTTTTCAGACGAACTTAAGCCTTTATATCGTTAGAGAGCTTAACAGGAGGGGCATAAGCTTCAGGCTCGAAGAGACCGACCCTTTCGCAACAGCCGTATATGTGCATAAGGCGGAACGAAGCGAGGCTGCGGAGCTTATAGAAGAGATAAAAAAGAAGTATAAAAGGGTAAGGCTTTAAAACGGTAACCAGCTGCAAATGGTGGGCTGTGCCCACCCTACAACTCAGCCGCGCCGTAGGCAGGCGGCAGCACCTCTGTAACAGCCTTTATCCTTTTAAGGAGCGCGCCGGTCGGCGCGCCTGCGCCTGCGTTAAGGCCCACTACCGCGGCCCTGTTAAGCCTCATATACCCGCGCCTGCCCCGATAGCCCGCAATCTGGTTTATGGCAAAAGGCACGCCACGGCTCTTCCCCAAGTAAATCATGATGTGCCCATCGAGGCTGAGTAGCGTGAGCCCTGCCTCAGCACCCATGACCGCGCCAAGCATGTCTTCTCCCTGTACCCGGCCTGCGTCCGCCTTCACAATGCCTGCAAGCGACTGGGCGCCGGAGTTTCTCGGAAGCCGGACGCCAAATGTGGCAAAGACATCTTTAACGAACATTGAGCAGTCCCTCAATCCGTCCCTGCCTCCCCAGCCGTATTCCTCGCCGAGCATCTTGAAGGACTGGACGATGATGTTCCTCTTTGTATAAGGGAGAAAACCCCTTCTCACCTGAGCCTTCGCGCTTATATACGCATCCTTCCATACGAGACCGCCGGAGGAAGACCTGAACGGGAATAACACGACCCAAGCGCCCTTTACAAAGTCCCTTGCCTTCAACCTAACCACTGTGCCCATCGGAAGCTCTGCTATGGGTCTTTTAAACGCCGGAGCGCTGTAAACACTCACCGAACTCCCTGTGACCACGAGAAATCCGCCCGAAGCCATTGGCATGGAGCCTCCTCCTGCAAGGGCGGCCTTGTCGAGCCTGACCCAGCCGCGCAGCGCTTGGGTCTGAAAAAACCCCCACTCTCCGTCGCTGCTTATATGCAGGAGCGCCGCCTCCTCTGACGGATGCAGGCTCGAATACCGGGTTGTGTCGAGCGAAGCGCCGGACGGCGTCCTGTTCATAGGCTCATCGGACGGATACGCCCTCATGTCGGCCCTTTCGATTATGACGGCCCGCCATACCGGGTTCTCGTCGGCCACGGCCCCGAGGTTCATGTTGTTCTTGAGCCATTCAATAGAGGCATGGGAAAAGAGCCTGCCTCTTGAATCATACCTTGGGGTCAGACCGGCTTCAGGCACAGGGTCATTGAGGAGCCAAGAAAGGAGTTCTTCGCCGGATACCCTCTCAGGCATGGCTTCCAAATCCGCCATCTGGTTATTGCCGGCAAGAATATGCCTGTTAAACTCATCTATCCGGGAAGCCGTAAGGAGAACCTTGTCCGGGTCTTTGAGCTTCCGTATCCAATACTCCGGGCTGTCCGTTACAGCGGCCCACGCCGCTGCCGGGAAGACAAGGACAAAGGCGAATATTATTGTCCGTAAAATTTTTTCACGCATCATGGTATTTGATACGCATCACGCAAACTTCACCCTCCCCTTTTTCCCCTCCCATCAAGGGATGGGAAATTTGACTACCCCGCGACAAACTGCGGGGTAGTCATTAAAGGCGCCGCTACATCTTAAAGAACCGTTTTATCCTGTTAAGGATGTGCTTCTGTATGTCTTGTTCGGCCTCG
This sequence comes from uncultured Thermodesulfobacteriota bacterium, assembly GCA_964365865.1. Classification (GTDB taxonomy): domain Bacteria; phylum Desulfobacterota; class GWC2-55-46; order GWC2-55-46; family GWC2-55-46; genus CAYIRV01. Next base: position 5,236 of record CAYIRV010000092.1, read on the forward strand.
GCCTTTGATTCGGTCTTTGCCTTGGCCTCATCAAGCTCAGACGACCTCTCGGCAAGAAGGGCGGAAAGCCTTTCGGTTATGCCCGGGTTCTCCTTGAAAATCGTCTGGAAGGCGTTTGAACCGATTACGATGCATGTGCAGTCGTCTTTGGCCTTGACGGTAGCGCTTCGCGGCTCTCCGGTAAGGAGGCTCATCTCCCCGAAGAAGCCGCCCTGCCTCAATGTGGCCACGATGCTTTCGCTTCCATAAGAATCCCTGAGCACTATATCCGCGCTGCCCTCCTGCAGGATGTAGCATGTGTCGCCCGGCTCGCCCTGCCTGACTATCACCTCTCCCTGGCCGAAGACAACGACACGGGCGTTGGATGCCACGCTCAGAAGCTCGTCGTCCTTCAACGGGCTGAGGAAATCAACACACTTGAGGGAGTTGATTATGAAGTCCCTTGCGTATGAGACCTCCTCTTTCTCCTCCTTCTCCTCGGCGCGCTGATATACCGTCCTTGCCGGATAGGGTATTTCTATGCGATGGCGCCTGAACGAATACCATATCTTCCTGTATATTTCGGTCTTTACCTCAGGAACGATTTCAAAATCATTCACCCATACCCTCAGCCTGTAGTTGACGGAAAAATCCCCGTAGCTCAAAAGCCACACATCAGGGGCAGGGTCTTTAAGCGCCGATTGGGTCTCGGCCGCTATTGCGAGGAGCACGGCCCGGACGAGGTTCGGGGCGTCCTTGTAGCTGGCCCCTATGTCAATACACACCACATGACGCGCCGTGGGGTGCGTGTAATTTTCAAGCGTTCCCTCTGCGAGAAGCCTGTTAGGGAGGTATATGCAGTCGTCGTCGCGGGTCATGAGCCTTGTGGTGCGCCATGTAACCTCCATTATCCGCCCTTCCCTGTCGCCTATCCTGACCCAGTCCCCCTTTGCCACTATCCTCTCCATGTTTATCCAGAGCCCTGTGAAAAGGTTCTTGAGGGTTTCCTGAAGCGAAAGGACCATGATGCCTGTCAGGACCGCGGATGTCGTAAGGAGGGGCATGAGGTTTATCTTCAAGAGCTTGTTCAAGAGGAACATCGCGGCCCCGAAGTACAGGAGTAGGTTTATGAGGGTCTTTGCAAGCGGGGCCGCGGTGTATTTCTGGAGGAATTTGAAGGGCGCGTCTGCCACGAGCCAGCGTATGAGGAAGAGGACGCCGAGCGCGGAGAAAAGCACTATGGCCTTTTCTCCCGCGTTAAAAAGGAGCGGGGACTGAATGCCGTTCTGTCTCGCCGCGAAAAGCAGGGCGCTCGCGGCGCCGGACGCGGCGAACAGAACGAACGCGGTTATAAGCGGCTTGAATAGACTTTTGAGCTGGCTGCCTGTCCTCATATATCAGTTATCAGCTATCGGTTATCAGTTATCAGTAAAAACAGATAACTGAAGTATGCGGCTTAATGATAAATCAAGACGCTGGTATTATCAATCTAAATGACGGGAATGAAACCTGACATTTATCGCATATCGTCTTCCCCCTCACCCTTCCCTCTCCCCGCGGGGGGGGGGGGGGTTTTTTTTTTGGTTGTGCCTGGCCCCCCAAAAAAAAAC
>CAYIRV010000093.1:0-6787 GCA_964365865.1 uncultured Thermodesulfobacteriota bacterium
AAGAAGATATATGTCCCCGAGCACCATGATGTCACGGGCGCCATAGGCGTGGCCATGCTCGCTCAACGCGAGATGCCGGAGGGGGCCGAGACGCGGTTCAAGGGGTTTGACCTCTCCAAGAAGAAATACGAGCTTAAGTCCTTCGAGTGCAGGGACTGCTCGAATGTATGCGAGATAAAAAAGGTGGAGATGGAGGGCGAGGCCCCGCTCTACTACGGCGGAAGGTGCGAAAAATACGATGTGAGGAGAGCCGACACAAAGAACTCCCGCCTGCCGGACCTCTTCAAGGAGCGCGAGAAAATCCTCTACTCCTCATACACCGGAAAGGTCGCGCCTCCGGACGCGCCTGTTATCGGGATACCGAGGATACTCTTCATGTACGAGCTTTATCCTTTCTGGAAGGCGTTCTTCGACAACTTGGGCTTCAAGGTGCAGATGTCTTCCCCGACGAACAAGCAGATTATAAAGGACGGGCTTGAAAGGATAGTCACCGAGACATGCTTCCCGGTAAAGGTCGCGCACGGACACATCCAGGAGCTTATCGCCAAGGGCGTAAAGAGGATATTCCTTCCGAGCATAATTAACCTGAGGCCCGCGAAGGAGGGGCAGGTGCATACGGTCCTCTGCCCTTATGTGCAGTCCATGCCTTACATGTCTCGCTCGGCCTACAACTATCCGGAGCTTGGGGTCGAGGTCTTAAGCCCCATCATACACTTCAACCAGAAGGAGTCCGGCCTCAAGAAGGAGTTCTACGAGTTCGGCAAGATGCTGGATAGGAGCAAGCCAAGGATAGACAAGGCCCTCAAAGAGGCGTTCAAGGCATGGGACGCGTTCTCGGAAAGGCTGAGAGAGCGCGGCAAAAAGGCCATAGCAGAGCTTAAAGAGGACGATACCATGCTCGTCATCGTGGGCCGGGCCTACAATACGGCTGACCCTGGCATAAACCTCGACCTTCCGCAAAAGCTGAGGGACTTGGGCGCGATAGCCATGCCCTCGGACATGCTCCCTGTTGACAGCGTGGTTGACGAGGCGCTCTCAAAGGACATGTACTGGAAGAGCGGCCAGAGAATCCTCGCGGCCGCCAAGCTCGTCAAGGACGACCCGCGCATCTATTCCATATACATAACGAACTTCGGCTGCGGCCCGGACTCGCTAATCACCCACTTCTACAAGGAATACTCGGGCGGGAAACCGTTCTTGCAGCTTGAGATAGACGAGCACTCGGCGGACGCCGGCGCCATAACGAGGTGCGAGGCGTTCCTCGACAGCATAAAGAACACGAGGGGCAAGCTGAAGCCGCGCTCGGTTGACAAGCATGTGCTCAAGAGGACGAACATAAAGAAAAAGCTCTACATCCCGAACATGTCGGACGGCGCCCTTGCCATTGCCGCGGCCTTTGAGGCGGTCGGCATTCAGGCCGAGGTCATGGACATGCCGGACGAAGCCTCCCTCAAGTGGGGCAGGCGCTATACATCCGGCAGAGAGTGCTACCCGTGCATACTCACCACAGGGGACATGATTAAATACACCAAGACAAAGGGTTTTGACCCTGACAAGACCGCGTTTTTTATGCCCTCAGGGAACGGGCCATGCAGGTTCGGGCAGTATAACAGGTACCAGCGCATGATACTCGACGAGGTCGGCTTCAAGGATGTCCCGATATACGCCCCTGACCAAGACAGCGCCTTTTACAGCGAGCTCGGCACGGTGAGCGGGAATTTTCCGAGGCTCGCGTGGTGGGGAATAGTCTCGATTGACCTTCTCGAAAAAAGGCTCCGCGAGACAAGGCCCTACGAGAAAAACCCCGGAGAGTCCGAAAAGCTATACTGGGAGTGCGTGCGCAAGGTCTGCGACTCGGTAAGGGCAAAGAGGTTTCCGGACGCTGAGCTTAAAGAGGCAAAGGAGAGGTTCGGCGCCATCCCGGTGCATGAGCCGGGAACGAGGCCCGTTGTCGGCGTGGTCGGCGAGATATATGTGAGGAGCAACCGCTTCAGCAACGAAAACCTCGTCCTGAAGCTCGAGGCGCTCGGGGCCGAGGTCAGGATTCCGACAATCGGGGAGTGGATACTCTACACCAACTACTGCGGAAAGCGCAGGAACTGGGAGAGGCGCGAATGGAAGGACTACGTCAAGACCGTTGTCAACGACTTCTTCCAGCACAAGGACGAAAAGAAGCTCGAAAACATACTTAACGGCGACTTGAGGGGAGGCCACGAGCCAAAGGTCGAGGACATCATCAAGAGGGCCGCGCCCTACATCCACCACTCGTTCGAGGGCGAGGCCGTATTGAGCGTGGGCAAGGCCCTCGACTATATAAGCAACGGGGCGCACGGAATCGTGAACGCCATGCCCTTTACATGTATGCCCGGCACTGTCGTGAACGCGGTCTTAAAGAGGCTGCGGGAAGACAACGACAACATCCCGTATCTCAATATGGTTTACGAGGGCTTAGAGGACGGCAACGCCATGACCCGGCTTGAGGCCTTTGTGCATCAGACAAAGGAGTTCATGGACAAGGGAAAAAGGGCCGCTGGTTAAAAGGCCGATATTAAGGTCATCCTCAGGCGGGGGAGAAATTCCCCGCCTGATTTTTCTTGCGGCTTGAATCTGGTTGCCGGCAATGAGCGCGCCTCTGCAAACGAAAAAACTTGACAGCCGCACTCATTTCAAATTAAGCTAATCTTGATTGTTTCTCTTACAACATCCTGCCCGGGTAGCTCAGTCGGTAGAGCAGAGGACTGAAAATCCTCGTGTCGGCGGTTCAACTCCGTCCTCGGGCACCATTTAAATCAAGGGGTTATGAAAGACCTTCTTTATATCCTCATAGTCTTTGCCGTGTTCATCATCCTCAATGTCTATGTGTTCCCGCGCATGGGCGTATCAGGCTGAATGTCCTCCTGTTCCACCTCCTCCCGGCGGGAGAAGGAAAAAACAAAAAAGACAGAGGGAAAGGACGCGGCAGGCGAATCAGAGTAGGGGGATTTTTGCGGGAGCAGGTTTGTAACCTGCTCCCTTAAGATTCGTATTTGTCTAATACGAATGATTTGGGTTCAAACTGCAACTTGAACCCGCGCTGACACATGAAAGGCCTGCTTTTTATCGTCAATTCCTATCTTCCGGCTGTCAACTTCTTTTACACCCATAATATCCGGTAACGCATTGAAAAACCTTGAGAATATGGCACACCCATCTTGTGCGTGTTTTAGAGTATCTGATTATTTTACACTTTTAAGGCTACGCCTAATCATGCCTAAAATAAAACATAATAAAATCAATAGGTTTTTTGTGATGGAATCAGGCATGGGGTTTGCATGTTTTATGATACATGAGCAAAGGAGGCTATGATATGAGAAAACTAATCCCATTGGCGCTTTTGCTGATTATCTTTCTCGCTAAAGAGGCAGGGGCTGTCAGCTACATGGCCAGCTATACAGTGAACTTCGAGCCCGGGTCAGAACCTTTCAGTTCAGGGAGGCTTGAAGGGGGTATTGATATATTCTACACACTCCAACCGCCCCCGGACGACCAGCGTGTAATACTCGGCCATAGCAACATGACTTCTTTAGGCCCTGGCGAGAGATACTTGGCAGATTCGTTCTTCGATGTATTCTTCGAGCTATCCGGCCCTGATGCGATATACCTTTGGATGAGCTTCGCGGGCAGCGGCGTCAGCGGGCCGCTGGATGCGCCCGTGTTCTGGACCGCCTTTGCCTTTGGCCCCGAGTCCCCGGTCACCCCGCCTCCTGATGACATGCTGCCTGCTGTCTTCATCGGCACATTAGCGCACCCGCCGGACCCGGGTATGCCCATGGTCCTGCCCATATACGGGTTTGCGAGCCCCGGAACCTACATAGGCTCGCTTGAGGTGGCGGTGTCCAACGTGCCGGAGCCATCAACGCTCCTTTTACTCGGAAGCGGCATGATCGGGCTTGCAATGACAAGGTTCAGGAAGTTCAGAAAGAAGGGATAAGAGGCTCGGAAATCTTCGGAAATTCGTGTTTGTCTAACTTGTTACCCTCCTTTAGAAAAGGAGGGCAGGGTGGATTTGAAGATGACGGTAAAATCCCCCTCAATCCCCCTTTTAGAAAGGGGGAGGATATGGAAAGAAGAGAATAAGTCTTGTAGGGCGGGGCACAGCTCACCCTACTTTTAACCGCCTATCTTCGGCACGGCCTTAAGGAGTCTTGCCGTGTATTCGTGTGATGGATTAGCAAAGAGCTTTTCCGCCTCGGCGTGCTCCACAATCCTGCCTGAGCGCATCACAGCCACCTCATCTGCCATGTATTCCACCACGCTTAGGTCGTGCGTTATGAACAGGTAGGAAAGGCCCGTGTCCCTTTGTATGGATTTGAGGAGGTTCAGTATCTGGGCCTGAACCGAGACATCGAGCGCGCTCGTTGCCTCGTCGCACACTATGAACTCAGGGTCAACGGCAAGGGCACGGGCAATGCAGATCCTCTGCCTCTGTCCTCCGGAAAACTCGTGCGGGTATCTGTCCATCACCGTTGCATCAAGCCCCACGCGCTCAAGCGCGTTTGCCGCCTTCTTAAACCGCTCCTTTGCGTTGAGGCCCGGCTTGACGGTCATGAGCCCTTCCTCGATTATGTCCCGGACAGCGAGCCTCGGGTTCAGGGACGAATAAGGGTCCTGAAAGATGATTTGCATCATGGACCGGACTGGCCTCATTGCCTTTTCATTAAGCCCTGTCAGGTTTTTCCCCTTGAAGACTCTGCCGCCTGATGAAGGCTCGATGAGCCGGAGTATGGTCTTGCCCGCGGTCGTCTTTCCGCAGCCTGATTCGCCTACGAGCGCGAGCGTCATGCCCTTTCTTATGCTGAAGCTTATGCCGTCAACCGCCTTTACATACGTTGTCCTCTTGAATAGCCCCTTTTTAATCGGGTAATAGGTCTTTAAATCCCTTACCTCAAGGATGAGTTCTTTTTCCATTATACTTCCTCTCCCCGCCCCCGCCCCCACCCCCCGCTTCCCATTGCAATTGGAAAGACGCAATGGGAGCCCAGCCCCCATAAAGGGGGAGGGATAAGAGGAAGTGGGCATCGTAGGGGAGAGGATTGAGGTGAGGGGGGTTCCCTTGGCCTGTCTTGCGCTCAACAAGGGCGCTTCTGTTGCGCGTCCAACAGGGGAGGAATCAGGAGATGCCATGAACGTCATGTCATACAGGTGGCAGGCAACCTTATGCCCTTGCCCGATTTCTTTAAGCAGGGGTTCTGTCTTCGCGCACCCTTGCATCTCGCTCTGGCATCTTCCTGAAAAGCGGCAGCCTTCGGCATACGATGTCGCCGGAGGCACGGCCCCGGGTATGGTATCGAGCGAGCCTTGCCGCTTGGAAACATCAGGGATAGAGCAAAGGAGCTTTAAGGTATAGGGGTGGAGCGGGTTTTTGAAGAGCGCCTTTGACCCTGCCTCCTCCACGAGCTTGCCAGCGTACATTACGCCGATAAAGTCCGCGTTGTTGTAAACGAGCCCGAGGTTGTGGGTTATGAGCAGGACTGCCGCGCCTAAAGACTCCTTAAGCTCCCTTATGAGTCTTATTATCTCCTCCTGTATCGTTACATCGAGGGCTGTCGTAGGCTCATCGGCTATGAGGAGGTCGGGTTTGAGGCAGAGGGCCATGGCGATCATGGCCCTCTGCCTCATGCCCCCTGAGAGCCTGTGCGGGTATTCGTTGAATACGGTTTCAGGCTCGGGGAATTGCACCTTTGACAGCATCTCTATTGCCATGTCCTTTGCCTCTCTGGCAGAGGCATTGCCGTGGTATCTTATGGCCTCCACTATCTGCTCGCCTACGGTGAAGACAGGGTTTAAAGATGTCATAGGCTCCTGAAATATCATGGAGACGCGGGAGCCGCGCATTTCCCTTTTTTGTCTTTCAGAGAGAGGCACGATGTCCACGCCGTTTAAGAGCACTGAGCCGCCAGCGATGTATCCGGCAGGCGGCTGGATGAGCTGTATTATGGAAAGGGCTGTTACGGATTTTCCGCAGCCGGATTCGCCCACGAGCGCGTATGTGGATGCCTTTGGTATGGAGAAGGTCAAGCCGTCAACCGCGCGGGCAATGCCGGATTGGGTCCTGAAAAAAGTCTTTAAGCCCCGGACTTCGAGGACAGGTGAGGCGTTGCTTGTGGCCGGAATATTCATCTATACCTCATGCGCGGGTCGAGCGCATCCCTGACCGCGTCTGCGAAGATGTTCGCCGGAAGCACAAGGCCGAACATGAAGACGAACGCGCCCAAGAGGTTCCACCAGACAACGGGTTCCCTTGATAGCTCAAGCCGCGCGGTGTTTATCATATTGCCCCAGCTACCTGTCTCAGGGCCGACCCCGATTCCTATGTAGCTGAGGATTGCCTCAGCGAGCACGAGCGAGCTGAACTGAAGGACGAACGTAATGAGCACGATGTGCATGAGGTTAGGGACTATGTGGCGGTATATTATGCCAGGGCCCCGGACGCCGAAGGCCTTTGCCGCCTCGACATACTCAAGCTCGCGGAGCTTAAGGGTCTCGCCCCTTACTAATCGGCAGAGGTCTGTCCACGATGTTATGCCGAGTATCAGGCAGAGCCAGAACAAACGGTCGTTCAGCACGAAGGTCTTAAGGAGCAGAAGCTCGTCTGTAACGAGCCCTCCCTGATAGCCTGTCTCCCCGAAAAGGAGCATGAAGGCCACTATGAGGAGCACCCCGGGGATTGAAGACAGGGTTGTATAGATGTATTGTATTATGTCGTCGAGAACCCCGCCGTAGTATCCGGCGATAACGCCGAAGAACA
>CAYIRV010000094.1:0-2052 GCA_964365865.1 uncultured Thermodesulfobacteriota bacterium
AAGTCTTTGGAAAAGGGTTGGGGGAAAACCTTTCTACAGAAAGGTTTTCCCCAAGTTACTTTCTTCAGCGTCCTGTCAGTTGGCTTTCCATGCCTGCCGTCAGGTTTTTCAGCCTTTCGTCCTGCTGAATAAGCTCAGACACCTTCACGAACCTGTATCCCTTTTCCGAAAGGCCGTCGAGCACATCGCCGAGTATTGACGAGAGCTTGTCGGTTTTTCTTTCGGTATGAAGATGCATGAGTATTATGCCGCCCCTCAGTCCGTTGGAGTGTCTTCCGAAGTTGAAGAGCCTTTCCTTAATCTCGCTGGGAGAACGATACAGCCTTGAGCTTTTGTCCGCTACCCAATCAAGGGTGTCGAGGGTCTGCCTCGACTGAGTATCCGCTGTCCACCCTATATGCAGATAGCCGGCTTCCCTCGCCCAGCCGATGATTTCCATGTTCACCTCGCCGAAGGGCGCCCGCCACAAAGGAGCCATCTCAGCGCCGGTCGCCTCCTTGAACGCATCTGCCGCGCCCGTTATTTCGCCTCTCAAAAATCCCTTGTCAACCCATGAAAGCCTTTTGTGGCTCCGCGTGTCCGCGTAATCGGTAAGGTGCGGATGATTCATGGTGTGGTTCCCGACCTCGTGCCCGTCAACGGCTATGCGCCTGACCATGTCCGGATGCCTTTTTATGAATATGCCCGTGAGAAAGAATGTCGTCCTGATGCCGCGCTCCTTCAAGGCGTCGAGTATCGCCTCTGCCTCGTCCGCGTCATATCCGCCGTCAAAGGTAACGGAAACCGCCATCTCCTCCGTAGCCGCCCTCGTGATAGCCCGGCGCCCCTGCGGCGCGCGGCCCGCACCCCCCCCCACCCCCCCTTGTATAGGGGGGGGATGGGGGGGGTCCGGCAAGGCCGCCCCTTCATCGCTGCCTTCATGAATGTTCTCCGTGTCTATTCTCACAGGCCGGGTATGCTCATTGATATAACGTTCAAGTCCCTTGCGCGTTGATGAAGCGCCGTGCTCGCCATGTTCCTCTGAAAGACGGTAATTCTTTACGAAATAGACAGGGGCTTGGGAAAAGGCCGGGGCAGGGATTATGTCCTGTGAGTTTAATTCTCCGCCAAAAAGTCCGGAATCAAATGGAATGGGAAAAAAAAGGGAGAAGGAGATGACTGAGGATACGGCAAGGAGGACCTTGAATTTTGTCCCTCGGGTTTTATCGGGCCATCGTTTTCGTTGCATCTATTGTTTTTTCCCGGAATCCGCTTTTTATTGCGCCCTGTTGCGCTTTTTCGCGCATAAGGAAAAACCAATGCCAACAACTTTAAACTTAACTTCAAACTTATCTGGACTTTACCATCTTCTTGCAATCCCGTCAAGCGAATTCGGTAAAAAACTTACAAAAATCAGTTGAATCGCCTGAAGCGATATAATAATATGAATCCTGAAAATACCTTGCATGGAGGAGTTCGCATGGCGGCAAAGGCTAAGGGGCAAAAGCGGTTCGAGAGGATACTTTTTCCAACGGACTTTTCAGGCTCATCCGAAGAGGCCGCGTCCTATGCGCTCATGCTCGCCAGACAGCACGGGTCCGAGATTTACGCGCTGCATGTAATGGAGACCCCGATAGAAACGGCAGGCATCCATGTCCCCCACCCTTCATACGAACAACAGGGCGAGGAATCCCTGCAGGCCGCGCTCGACATGCTCGAAAGGTCCTCCGGCCGCCTGTTTAAAGGATACGATGAGGTCTCCTCTCATGCGGTTTCTGGAGAGCCTTACAAGGAAATCATCAGGTTCGCCAAAAAAACAAAGATAGACCTTATCGTAATGGGCGCATCGGGAAAGGGCGGGATAGACAGGTTCCTCTTCGGCTCAACGACAGAACGGGTCCTCAGAAAAACGCACTGCCCTGTGCTCGTAATCCCGCCAGCAAGATAGGCCGCAAAATAATAACGAAATAACAGGGGCGCTCGTCCCTATTATTTTCAGAGGCGTATGTTTGGAATAGGCATAGTCGAGCTTGCCGTCATAGTAATCGTGGCCCTTATTTTCATTGACCCTGA
>CAYIRV010000094.1:2062-6787 GCA_964365865.1 uncultured Thermodesulfobacteriota bacterium
GAAATAGCGAAGGTCCTCGGGAGGGTGCTCGGCGAATTCAGGCGGGCGAGCGCAGAGGTTCGCAGGGCGGTATCAGACGCCGCCGTCCAGAGCGCGCCTCCGGCATCCGTAAAGCCTGAGTCCCTTTCCGCGCCGGCCTTGCCGCCTGACAAACCCGGCTCAACCGATGGCAGCGGCAAGCTCGGCTGAACATGGCTGAAAATCAACACATGCTGCCGCTCGCCCTGCACCTGCGGGAGCTCCGAAAAAGGCTTCTCATATCCTCCGCTGCCGCGCTCGCAGGTTTTCTCGTCTGCTACTATTACTCCAAGGAGCTTTATGATTTGCTCGCAAGGCCGCTCATCCCGGCCATGCCTGAAGGGAGAGGGTTCCTCGCCTTCACCGGCGTAGCGGAACCTTTCTTCGTGTACATGAAGGTCGGACTTGCCGGCGGGCTCATATTAGGAAGCCCTGTCATATTATACGAAATATGGGCGTTCGTGGCCCCCGGGCTTTACAAGACGGAAAAACGGCTTTTCATCGCAATAATAGCGTCTTCGCTCGTGCTTTTCGCCGCAGGCGTGGTCTTCGCGTATTTTGCTGTATTCCCACTTGCCTTCAAATACCTCATGAGCTACGCCTCGCCGGAGCTTAAGCCCTTCATATCAATGGGCGGTTACTTCTCTCTCGCGACAAAGCTCCTCATAGCCTTCGGAGCCGTGTTCCAACTCCCGCTCGCCATGCTCGTGGCATCAAGGCTCGGCCTTGCCGGAGCACGGCAATTCCTTTCATGGTGGAGATACGCGATAGTCGCGATATTCTTGGCGGCCGCCATCCTTACTCCTACGCCTGATGCGTTCAACCAACTCCTCATGGCAGTCCCTTTGGTAGTCCTCTACGGCATAGGGGTGCTTGCGGCATGGCTCTTCGGCAGGAAGAAATAGGGACTCTTGTCCCTATTTCTTTACGGATAGAGCTTTTTGATGTTGACGGCCTGAATGCCTTTTTCGCCCTGCGCGAGGTCGAATTCGAATATGAGGTCCCTGCTCGGCAGATGGCCTATGTCTGTCGAGGCGTCAAAGCTCGACTCATGCGCGAAGGCCGTTCCGTAAGGCGATTCGCTCTTTCTCGTATCAGTAATCCAAAGGCCGGGGCCTATTCTTACGAGATAGCGCATGAACCCGAAGTTCTTCAAGTGGTTGAATGTGTAGCATATGCCCCTCACCCTCGAACCGGCCTCCCCCCATGTCTTCTTCGCCTCGGCGCCTTCAACAGGCAGAATGGGCAGGAGGTTAGGCACAAGGTAGCCTGACATGAAAAGGTCAACCTCCCTTTTAAGGTTCGAGGACACATTCTGGAAGGCGACTGTCTCGACCCTGCACCCCTTGTTCTGCAATGCCCGCACCACCTGTATGAAGTCCCCATCGCCCGTGGCCATCACGACCTTTTCGAGGTTTTCGGATTGAAGAAGGGCGTCCACGGCCATGTCGAGGTCCGTATTGGCCTTGCCGAACTTGTTACCGGCGTCGTCAATATACCACGCGACGGTCTTCTCAATCACCTTGAAACCGTAGTCCCTTAATGTGGAATGGAAGTTGAATGTCCTCTCGCGGTACTCCCGGTCCGTCTTCGCGCGGTCGTCGTCGTAAACCACATAGGCGTTGAGCCTCACAGGCTCCCCGTAATCCCTGCACACGAAATCGCGTAGAACATCGAACCTCATGCCGTAACCGCCGTTACGGGTGATGTTCGCGACATCAACATATAACCCTACCCTCTGCGCCTTCTGTTTTGTCATAATAATCTCCCGCGCCTGAATGGAATTTCAGGCGTCTCTGTTCATATGTCGAGGTTTGAGACCTCGAGCGCGTGTTTCTCTATGAATTCCCTTCTCGGCTCGACATTATCGCCCATGAGTCTGACGAATATATCGTCGGCCTCGACCGCGTCTTCTATCTTTACCTTAAGCAGCGCCCGTTTCGACGGGTCCATCGTGGTTTCCCAAAGCTGCTGGGGGTTCATCTCTCCGAGACCTTTGTATCTCTGGATACTAAGCCCTTTTTTGCCGAGTTCGTGGATGCGAGCGAGGAGCGCGGCATATCCCTGAATTTCTTCCTCTCCGTCATCTGATTTAAGCGTGAACGGAGGCTCTCCGGCCTCTTTCATGGCCTTTACCGAGGCTCTGAGTTCGATAAATTCGGGCGATGTGAGGAACGCCGTATCAATGACGGTCTCGGCTGCAATGCCGCCCCTCCTGCTCGCGCATCTTATGGAATGGCTCTCATGCTCGGCGTCCTCACGGATTTCAAAGGATAAAACCGGCGCCTCCGTGTCTGCCGGAGCCTTAAGACGGTCTTTCAGGGCATCGGCCGACTTTCCGGCCGAGGCGCGCGTCTTCAAGGCATCCGGGATTAAGCTGTCCATGATGGCCGCGGCGCTTACGGTATCGTAATCCCTGCCCCTGGCCGAGAGCCGGGCAACGAGGCGCTTAAACCGAGTTATCTTTTTAAGGAACATGGTAACGGTTCTTTTATCGAGCGGCTTCTTACCGCCCTTTGAAACAATGGATACGCTGTCCTCAAGGCTTTCGAATATGAAGCCGTCGAGGGCGCCCTCGTCCTTCAGATAGCGCTCATCCTTGCCGCGCTTCACCTTGTAGAGCGGCGGTTCCGCTATGTAGAGGTGGCCGTTCTCCGCGAGCTTCTTCATCTGCCTGTAGAAAAATGTAAGGAGCAGCGTCCTTATGTGCTGGCCGTCAACATCCGCGTCCGTCATTATTATGATCCTGTGGTAACGGAGCTTTTCCGGGTTGAAGTCCTCGGTTCCTATGCCGCAGCCCAGGGCCGTTATCATGGTCCGTATCTCCTCGTTCGACAAGACCTTGTCCAAACGGGCCTTTTCGACATTGAGGATTTTACCCTTTATCGGAAGTATTGCCTGAAATCTCCTGTCCCTGCCCTGCTTGGCGCTGCCGCCCGCAGAGTCCCCCTCGACTATGAAAATCTCGCACAGGGCCGGGTTGGTCTCCTGACAGTCCGCTAACTTTCCGGGAAGAGACGAGGAGTCGAGCGCGCCTTTTCTCCTTATGATTTCCTTAGCCTTTCGCGCGGCCTCGCGCGCCCTGGCCCCGTCGAGCGCCTTAAGCACTATTTTCTTGGCTACGGATGGGTTCTCCTCGAAGAAGGAGGCGAGCTTGTCGCTCACGAGGGATTTGACATAGCCCTCGACCTCGCTGTTCCCGAGCTTTGTCTTTGTCTGGCCCTCGAACTGGGGATTCGGGAGCTTGACGCTTATGACCGCGGTAAGCCCCTCCCTCACATCGTCTCCTTGAAGCGCGGAGTCCTTGATTTCCTTGATGAGGCCCCTGGACGAGCCGTAGCTGTTGATTGTCCTCGTGAGCGCGGACTTGAACCCTGCCATGTGGGTCCCGCCCTCGGTGGTGCTTATGTTGTTGGCGTAGGAGAAGATGTTCTCGTTGTAGCTCTCGCTCCACTGCATGGCTAATTCCACCTGCACCGAGTCCTTTTCGCCGGAGAGATAAACTACCTTCGGGTGGATCGGCGCCTTTGTCTTGTTCAGGTGTTCGACGAAGCTCACTATGCCGCCCTTGTACTGGAACTCGTGAAACTTCTCGGTCGCCTCGTCCTTTATGGTGATTCGTATGCCCGCGTTCAGGAAGGAAAGCTCGCGGAGCCTCTGGCTCAAGGTGTCGAAACTGAACTCTGTGGCCTCGAATATCTCGGCATCCGGCTTAAAACTGACCGTGGTGCCTGTCTTTTTGGTCTTGCCGAGCACATTAAGGGGCGTTACCGGCTTCCCGCGCTCGTACCTCTGCTGGTACACGGAGCCGTCCCGCCTGATTTCGACATCGAGCCTTTCGGAAAGGAAGTTGACGACCGTTACGCCTACGCCGTGGAGTCCGCCTGAGACCTTGTATGCCTTGTTCTCGAACTTTCCACCAGCGTGAAGCTCCGTGAGCACGACCTCGACCGTGGACTTTTTCTTCTCAGGGTGGAGCTTTACCGGTATGCCCCTGCCGTCGTCCACGACCGTTACCGAATGGTCTATGTGCAACGTTACTTCTATGTTTTTGCAGAACCCGGCCAACGCCTCGTCAACCGAGTTGTCAACGACCTCGTACACGAGATGGTGGAGTCCCATAGACCCTGTGGAGCCTATGTACATGGCCGGCCTTTTTCTTACGGCCTCTAAGCCTCCGAGTACCTTAATGGATTTTTCGTCGTATGCGGCGTTCTGCTCTGCGTCTTCCGTGGGCTTTGCTAATTCCTCTTTTTTCAATTCCATTATCCTTTCATGTTATTGATACGGCTTAAACCGCGGCAATATCGAAGGCTATCGAACCGCAGCCTTAAAGACCACCCAGTTCCAGTCTTCAAAGACCTCGCCTCTCACTGTCTCTACATTGTGGAGCTTCTTATAGGCCGCAGGCGCCTCGCCGACCATTGAGATGACCTTGTTCTTCACCTCCGACAACAGCTCAGGGGCATGGGCCATCCAGTTGTTGATGGACTCCCTGACCTTGAGGGTCTTGGTTTCCATAACCGAGAAACCAGCGGCGCCGAGTTCATGGAGAAGCCCGTCCGATGTATAGAACTTAAGAAGGAGCGGCTGTTTTATGCTGTGGATTTCGCAGAGCCAGTCCTTGTCCTCTTCTGAAAAAGGCACGGTCAGGCTGATTATGAACACCCCTTCGGGCTTAAGCACCCTTCTCACCTCAGAGAGCGC
>CAYIRV010000095.1:0-6700 GCA_964365865.1 uncultured Thermodesulfobacteriota bacterium
TTAAACTTTAACATTATCACAGTCATCCGGATATTTCAATGCTATGAAAAATTTTCAAGGGATTGGAATATTACAGGCTAAAGGCGTGAGAGAGGAAGGCTTTTAAAAGAAAAACGGCGCTCCCTTCAAGGGGAGCGCCGGAAAAGCATTAAACCACGGCAAAATCAGTCCAGTATATACTTGGATGGGTTTACATAAACCCCGTTGACATTGACCGCATAGTGGAGGTGCGGGCCTGTCGAGTGGCCGGTGTTGCCTACGGCGGCTATCTTCATGCCCCTTTTCACCCTCTGGCCTACCCTGACATATACCTCGGACAGATGACCGAATTCGGTCTTGACCCCATTGCCGTGGCTTATTGTAATCGCCTTTCCGAGGCCGTCATCCCACGCGACCCTTACGACCACGCCGGAGGCAGGCGCTAAAACAGGGGTGCCGACGCGGTTAGCTATGTCCATGCCCTTGTGCACCTGCGGCAATCCGGTAAAAGGGGAGACCCTCTGGCCGTATCCTGATGTAACCCATCCGCGCGAGGGCCATATCGAGGGCATGGCCGCAAGGAAACTCGACTTATTCGCGATACCCTCGTTAAGTTCGTTGAAGCTCTCCTCCTGCCTGTCGGCCTTGAGTTCGAGCTTGCTGATGTCGTCCTTCATCTCCTTAACCAGGCCGTCGAGCTTGGCGCCAGGGTTCGCGAGATAATCCTCGGCATCGGCCGGCGCCCCGCCGCCTATGCCCATGAGCTGATCCTGCTGGTCAGCCGCGTTCTCAGGGGCGTCAATGTTAGCTATTATGCGGAGCTTCTTGTCGAAGATATTGAGCCTCGAAATGCGCGATTCAAGTCCCCGTATCTTTGAGGAAAAATTCTGCAACTCTATCTTCTGGGCCGTGTTCTCCCCGCGGAGCCTGTAAAGCTCGTTCAGATTGTATTTGAGTTTTGCGTAGTCATAGAGGACAAAGGCGGATAGGAAGATAAAGACCGCGCTAATGCCTAAAATGGGCTTTATAAACCTTACAGGAATCCTGAGTTGCCGCGTCTTTGACGCGCCGTTCGACAAAAAGAATATTGTGTAGTATTTCTTTTCCATGAAATGCCTCTATAACGATTTTTAGGGCCGCGATCGGCCTTAAACTTTAGAAAATAATCCTCTTACAAATAGCGTAGTTAGCCGCTATCGCTTACGGACAAACTTTAGGCTGCCCTTAACTGGTTGTGATTTTTTAGCATAAAGGAGGGGACATGTCAAGCTTTTATGGCTAACTTGACTCAACAGACCTAAGCCCTCATATAGAGAAGTATCCTGTCCTTTTCGACCTTTATGTAACCTTCCTCTGTCATCTTCTTGATGGCCCGGCTTACCACCTCGCGCGAGGAGCCTATCATGGCCGCAAGTTCCTCGTGCGTGAGCCTCTCGACCGCAATGACCTTGTCCCTGACAGGGCCTTTTGACCCGGACATGCCGATAAGGGTATGGGCGAGCCTGCCGCACACATCGAGGAGCGCGAGCCCGCCGATTTTGTGCGTGGCCTCGCGGAGCCTGCCCATAAGATAGGCAAAGAGCCTCGAATACACCCTGTGGTGCTTGCTCAGATAATTCAAGAAATCATCCCTCCTGACGACAAAGCAGTCGAGCGCGGTTGACGCCTCCACATTCGCGGAACAGGGCTTGCCGTCAATCACGGCCATCTCTCCGAAGATGTCCCCGTGCCCGAGGACCGAGAGGATTATCCCCCTGCCCTCTTCTCCGTAAAGCGTAACCTTGGCGCTCCCTGAGAGTATGAAATAAACAGCGTCGCCCGCGTCTCCTTCGGAGATAATCTGCGTGTCCTTCGTCATTCTCTTTACTTCGCCTATTGACAGGAGGTCTTTCAGATAAAACTCCTCCAGGCCGCTGAAGAGCGGGTTTTTTGAAAGGATTTCCTGTATATTTTCCTGTGCCCCGGCTTCTTCCTTCATGAGCCGCTCGCCTCGATTTCATCCACCAATAACGACGGCGCGCCTATGGAGCCTATGAAGCGCATATCGCTCCCAACCGCCGAAACCATCGAAAAAAGCCCAAGTAGATTTCCGGCTATGGCCATGCCGCGAACCGGATACGCGGGTTTCCCGCCCTCAATCCAAAGTCCCGCGGCACCGAGGGAGAATTCACCTGTAACCGAATTTACCGTGTGCGCCCCGAGAAGCTCTGTAATATACAGGCCGCGCCCCATATCGGAAAAGAGCTTTTCGAGACTTGTCTTCCCTTTTTCTATGTAAAGGTTGGTTATCCCGATGCCGGGCGTGCCCTTGTACCCTGACCTCGACGCGCTTCCGGTCGACTCCCTTCCCTGCCTTTTAGCCCAGTATGTGTCAAAGAGCCAGCCCATGCATATCCCGTCTTTTACGAGCGCGTTCTTTCTCCTCGGAACCCCCTCGTGGTCAAAAGGCGAGGCCGCCCAGCCGCCCTTTAAAAGCCCGTCGTCATAGATGGTCAGGCAAACCGAAGCCGCCTTCTCTCCTATCTTTCCGGCAAGCATTGATTTGCCCTTGCTTACGCTGTCGGCACAGAACGATGGCGCGAGGGTTTCGAGAAACTCGCATACCACCGTGTTTTCAAAGACAGCCGGGCATTTTATGCTCTGGAGCTTCCTTGCGCCGAGCATCCTGAGCGCGAAGTCAGCGGCCATCGTGCCAATCCTGCCCGCGTCCATGGAGCTTCTTTTGTGGGAGGTGTCCATGTCCCAGCCGGTCTCGGACGCACCGGCCTCCTCTGCAATCGCGGTTACGCTTCCGGTGTAGTATGTGGCGATATTCTCCAAATCAACGCCGTTCGAGTTCTTCACCCGGACATAGCTCATGGTCTCGCCGTAAGACGCCTTTCTAACCCTCTTTATCCTCGAATCCCTGGACATGGCCGCCTCTTCAATCCGTTCCGCAAAGGCGATTTTTTCTTCCTCTGGAGCGTCCCCGAAGGCATTGTCAAGGATGTCGAGGGATTCAGCGTCCATTGCCGTAGAGGCAGGGATAGGCATGACCGCGTATTCGTCGGCGCTCGCGCCCATAGCCGCTGAAATCGCCCTTTCAACAAGCTCCTTAAACCCTTGTTCGTCAACCGCGCTCGTGAAGGCGAACCCGGGCCTTTTGTCTGTTATCACACGGAGGCCGACGCCTTTCGATGACTTTACCTTAAGGGCCTCGACCGCGCCTTCCCTCACCTCGACATTCAAACCGCTGCTCGATGAAAGATATACCTCATAGGACACGGCCCTGCCCTTAAGCAGCCTTAAGAGGGGGTCGAGCGTGTGTTTTGATTGAAGTGATTCCATGCCCGGATTTCTCATGCAGCCCTCTCTCCCTCGTTAAACTCTATTATCACGGCGGATTCGTCGCAACTCGGGAACTTGGAGCACTTCACGCAGTCGCCCCAGATTTTTTGCGGCAGTTTGACCTTGTCCTCGGGCTTGAACCCGAGCCTTTCAAAAAAACCGGTCTTGTATGTAAGGGCAAAGACCTTCTTGACCCCGAGGGCGCGCGCCTCATCGAGGCACGCCTGAACGAGCGCGCGTCCTATGCCCCTGCCCGCGGACCCGCTCCTGACCGCGAGCGACCGTATCTCCCCGATGTCAGGGCCCCAGACATGGAGCGAGCATACGCCGGCCGTTCCGCCGTTCTCCTCATATACGAAGAAATCCCTTATGGCCGCGTATATCTCGGCGTTCGGCCTGAAAAGCACGACGCCGGCGCGGGCAAAGGATTCTATAATCTCGTATATAGCGTCAACATCCTTGACAATTGCCTTTCTTACCAATTTTCACACCTCAGCCGCCTGCGGCGCGCCCCCTTCCTGATTGGCCGCGCGCGGCCTCGAGCATCTCCCTCGCGTGCCTTCTGGCCGCGTCAGTCACCTTGGAGCCTGAAAGCATCCTTGAGAGCTGGTCAACCACGGCCTCGCCCTCTATCTCGGCTACGGATGAAACCGTCCTCCCTGACTGAGCGGCCTTTTTAGAGACCATGAAGTGCTTGTCCGCAAAGGCCGCTATCTGGGGAAGATGCGTGATGCAAATGACCTGCTGCTTGCTTGAGACCTCTTTGAGCTTTGCGCCCACGGTCTCGGCGATACGGCCCCCGACGCCCGCGTCTATCTCGTCGAATACGAGCGTCGGGACCCTGCCCGCGGCAGTGGCCTTCTTGAGCGCGAGCATAATCCTCGACAGCTCGCCTCCGGAGGCGATTTTCGAGAGGGGCTTTACCTCCTCGCCGGGGTTCGTGGAAATGTGAAAACTCACCCTGTCGAACCCCTTTTCACCAAATGATAATGCACCGTCGGCGCCCCTATCCTCCTCGACCGCGGCCTCGAACACCGTCCCTTTCATGCCGAGGGACTTTAGCTCCTCTTCCACCTTTTTCTTAAGCTCCTTGGACGCCGTGCTCCGCGCTGACGAGAGCCTCCCGGCCGCGTCGAGCGCGGCTTTTTCCGCGTCCTCGAGCCTTGAGGCCGATCCCTTGAGCCTGTCTCCTATGCCGATAATCCCTGCAAGCTCTGATGCGAACGCCTCCCTCTTGGATAAGATGTCCTCGATTGTCCCAGCGTACTTTCTCTTGAGCCTGAAGATTAAATCCAGCCTGTCAACGGCCCTTTCGAGCGCCACAGGGTCGTGCTCGATGGAACCCGCATACCCGCGAAGAAACGCGGCCGCGTCCTCAAGCCCGAAAAGCGCGGCCTCGATGGGTTCAACGGCCTTTGCAAGCCTCCCGTCTGAGCGCATGGCGTCCTTGAGCGCCTTTACAATCGCGCCGAGCCTTTCGGTCAAAGAGCCTGCGTCCGCATATATCTCGCTCTCTGCGAGCGCGGACGCGGCCTTGAGCTTTTCGGCGTTGGAAAGGACCTCCCTGGACTTTTTAATCTCCTCTTCCTCGCCCGGGTTCAAGGCCGCGTTGTCGAGCTCCTTAAGCGCGTCTTCGAGAAAGGCTTTTTTTGCCTCTATGCCCTTTGACTCTGCCTTGAGCGCATTGAACTCGCTTCTTAATACGGCCCAAGCCCTGTAAGCGTCCGACATCTTCCGGCGGAGAGCCTCATTGCCGGCGAATGAATCGAGCATCTCTATGTGCTCCTCTGTCCTCGTAAGGGAAAGGTGCTCGCTCTGGCCGTATATGTCAATCAGGAGCCTTCCGGCCTCGGCAAGGGTGGCCAGAGTCGCAAGCCCGTGGTTTATGTATATCCTGTTCCTCCCTGTCCTTTGTATCACGCGCTTTATGACGAGGCTGTCCGAATATTCGAGCCCGGCTTCCTTAAGCGCGCCCTCCACGGCCTTGCTGCCGCCTGCGTCAAAAAGCGCCTCCACATGCGCTTCTTCCTCGGATGACCTTATGAGGTCGTTAGACGCCCTGTCCCCGAGAATAAGCGCGAGCGCGTCAATGACGATGCTCTTGCCCGCGCCGGTCTCGCCGGTAAAGATATTGAGGCCCGGACAAAAAGCGACCGACATGGCGTCTATTATGGCGAAGTTTTTTATCCTGAGCTCAACGAGCATGTGTTTGCCCTATGAAGGCGCGGAACGAGCGCGAACGCCTACCTAACGGCCTTCGCCTCCCACATGAGCCTTTCCCTCAGTATATCAAAATAGCTCTTGCCTTCATATCTTATCAGGTAGGCGCTCTCCTTGGCCCTTTTGACCTTAACGAGGTCTCCTGCCTCAAGCCCTACTTCAAACTGGCCGTCGAGGGCAAGCATCACGCCGGAGGTCCCCTCCGGTATGGAGACCTCTACAATCATCCAATCGGGTATGACCACGGGCCTGTTGGTGAGGTTGAACGGGCAGACCGGCGAGACGATTATCGAATGTATCGTGGGATAGAGGACAGGCCCGGAGGCCGAGAGCGAATACGCGGTCGAACCCGTGGGAGTGGCCACGATGAGGCCGTCGCACCGGTAGGTTGTAACATACTCCCTGTTTATGCGCGCCTCAAGCCTTATGAGCTTGGCCGCCGAACCCTTTATGACCGCGTCGTTAAGCACCCTGTGTCTTGACGCGGCCTTTCCCTTTTTCTTAAGCTCCACGGAGAGCGTCATGCGCTCCTCTGTTGTGAAATCCCCCTTCAGCACCTGCGTAAGGAGCGGATAGACCTCGTCCATCGTGACTGCCGTAAGGAAGCCGAGCCCTCCCATGTTTACACCGAGTATGGGGACCTTGCCCCCGCCGATGATGCGAACGCCGTAGAGCATGGTGCCGTCGCCGCCCAGGACTATAAGCAGGCCGATATTGTCCTTAAGCTCGTCTGCCCGGCATGTCTCAGCGGCCTTTACGGCCTTGCCGAGCCTGTCCTCCACATAAACCCGCACGCCCTTTCTCTTAAGCCATCTCGCCACATCAGCGGCGAGCGAGACCGCCTTTGGGTTTGACTCCTTTACGACTATGCCTGCGCTTTTCAATAGTCCCCCTCCCTAACCCCCCTTAGTCCCCCCTTTACAAAGGGGGGAGTTCCCCCTTAGTCCCCCCTTTGTTAAAGTGGGGTTGCCTGCGGTTCGAGTATTACCTTTATTGACTCGCCTGCCCCTGCGACGAGCGAGAAACCTCTGCCCGCCTCTTGGAGCGGAAGCCTGTGGGTGATTAAATCCGCGACCTTTACCCTTCCGGCCTCTATAAGGTCAATCGCAACGGCCGTATCGTTGGGCGGGGACGCATAGGAGTTCACGAGCGTGATATTGTCTTTCCAGAGGTC
>CAYIRV010000096.1:0-6700 GCA_964365865.1 uncultured Thermodesulfobacteriota bacterium
CGCTTGGCCTGAAAGAATATTGTCATTGCCCGCAAGGGCTGATTTAAATTATAATAAGGGCATATACGAATTACAGGAGGCATGGATAGATGAGCGGTTCGAGGATAGTCAAGAGAAAGTCCATAGACAGCGAGAAGGACCCGTATCTTCTGAAGGCGCGTCCGGACGATTCCACGGCATGCGCCGGGTGCGGGGCTGTATATAAGAGCAAACGCTGGTCTTTGCCTGCAAAGGCGGCAAAGCCTGTTGGCGTCAAGTCAAAGGTGCTCTGCCCTGCCTGCCAAAAGATAAAAGAAGGTTTTGCCGAAGGCTATGTGACCATTTCAGGTGGGTTTGCCAAGTCCCACAAGGATGAGATACTAAACCTGATAAGGAACAAGGAAACGCTCTCCATGGGCAACAACCCGCTCGGCCGGGTAATGGGGATAAAGAATAAAGGGGATTCCATAGAGTTAACCACCACCACCGATAAACTCGCCCAGAGGATCGGGAGGATGCTCAAGAAGACCTTCTGCGGCGAGCTTGTTTACAAGTGGAGCGACGATACAAAACTCGCGCGGGTCTTCTGGAAAAGGGACGACCCCGGACCTCTGAACAAGGCAAAGAAGAAATAGGCCGGGTTGCGGGTTAACCCCCGGCCTGTATTCCCGCCTGGATTGGCGGGCGTCATATGAGGGACCTAAGGGAAGCATCGCTATACACGAGCGGCAAGGACGGCTATGTTGACTGCCATCTCTGCGCGCACCGTTGCCGCATTGCGGACGGGCACACGGGCATATGCGGGGTAAGGGAGAACGCCGGCGGGACGCTCTACACCCATGTCTATGGACGGCTCATCGCCGAGCACATAGACCCCATAGAGAAAAAACCCCTGTTCCACTTCCAGCCGGGGACGCGCTCTTACTCCATAGCGACCGTAGGGTGCAACTTCAGATGCCTGCACTGCCAGAATTACGAAATCTCCCAGATGCCGAAGGACCAGAAAAGAATCCTCGGCACCGAAACGACCGCTGCCGAGGTCGTTGAAAAGGCCTCTCTGTCAGGCTGCGAAAGCATATCCTACACATACACGGAACCCACCATATTCTACGAATTCGCGCGCGACTCGGCGGCGCTCGCAAAGGAAAAAGGCATCAAGAATGTCTTTGTCACCAACGGCTACATGACGAAGGAGTGCCTCGACGGGCTTAAGGGCTTGCTCGATGCGGCCAATGTAGACATAAAATCATTCAGCGAATCGTTCTACAAGAAGGTCTGCGGCGCGAAGCTTGCCCCGGTGCTTCAGAGCATTGAATACATGAGGGCGCAGGGCGTTTGGGTCGAGATAACCACCCTCGTCATACCCACGCAGAACGACTCCGAGGACGAATTAAGGTCCATAGCGCGCTGGATACGGAACACGGACAAGACAATGCCGTGGCACATAAGCGCCTTCCATCCGGCCTACAAGTTCATGAACCTCCCCTCCACCTCCGCGGAGATAATCGAGCGCGCGAGGGAAATCGGCCTTGAAGAAGGGCTTAAATACGTCTACACAGGCAACCTGCCCGGGCTCTCAGGCGAATCCACCTTTTGCCACAACTGCAAAGAACTGCTCATCGAGAGGTTCGGCTTTACTGTAAAGAAAAATCTTATCGAAAAGATGAAGTGCCCGTTCTGCAAGGCCGTCATAGACGGCGTCGGGATGTAGTCCGCTAAAAAATATCGGAGGGGCTTTCCGTAGAAAGTCCATCCCTCCCCTCAAAATACTTTTTTCGGCAATAACAGCCGGACCAAAAAAAGCGAGGCTCGCTTTGACAAGAGGCATAAGGCTTTTCAGAATCTCCGGCATACGGATAACATTAGACTACACATGGTTTATCGTATTCGTGGTATTTGCGTGGTCTCTGTCTTACGGGTACTTCCCGTTCAACGAGCCGGGGCTTGGAAGAACCGCGTATATCCTCATGGGCGTCTCCTCCTCCCTTCTTCTTTTCGCCTGCGTGCTTGTGCATGAGCTTGCCCACTCAATCACCTCAAACAGGCTCGGACTCAGCGTAAAGAACATCACGCTCTTCATATTCGGCGGCGTTGCCGAGCTTACGAAAGAGCCGGATGACCCCAAGACCGAGCTTAAAATCGCGGTCGCAGGCCCGATTGCGAGCGCGGCGCTCGCCCTGTTTTTCTATTTTTTGTCAAAGGGCCTCTCAGGGACGCTCCCGGCTACTTTTCTCGCGGTCTTTAAATACCTCGCTTTCGTAAACATAGTCATTGCGGCCTTCAACCTCATACCCGGCTTTCCGCTCGACGGAGGACGGATATTAAGGGCAATATGGTGGGCGCGGACCAAGGACATCAAGAGCGCCACCCGGGCCGCGAGCATGATAGGCCGGGGATTTGCGCTCTTCCTCATACTCACGGGCTTTGCCCAGATATTCATGGGAAATATCATCGGCGGGCTTTGGTCGGTAATGATAGGGGTTTTTCTCCAGCAGGCGGCGCAAAGCGGCTACAAGGAGCTTATGATTAAGACCACGCTCGAAGGTCTCATGGTGCGGGATGTGATGTCAACCAAGGTTATCAGCATGGAAGAAGACATTACCGTAGCCGAGGCGGTTGAAAGGTATTTTCTTACGCACCACTACGCGAGCTTTCCGGTTGTCTCGAAAGGACGGGTCGCGGGGCTGCTGCAATTAAGCGCCGTGAGGTCTGTTCCGAGGGAGGGATGGGACAAGACGCCGGTAAGGGATGTCATGCACCGGCTGAGCGCCGGCGATGCGCTTAGCCCGGAAGACAGCGCGCTCGCGGCCATTAAGAAGATGTCGCCCGCAAACCTCGGCAGATTCCCTGTGGTGCAAGGCGGCTCTCTCGTGGGCATTATAACGAGAAGCGACATAATGAGGGCGCTTGAGATAACATCCTCGCTCAGGGATATAGGATGAAGGCGCGGCGCTAAAAAGGCGAGGGTTACAAACGGCCTTTTTAAGATATGCCTGCGAATTTATGGGAAGGAAGTCCCGTAATCGGGTTACGCTCCGCTAACCCGACAATTATTCCTGATACCGCTTATCTCTTAGCCAAGCTCAGAAGGAATAAACCCGTTGCTCCGAGGATGATGTTCGCTGTCCATGCGGATACCACAGGCGGCAGGATGCCGCCCCTTCCGAGCGATGTCGAGGCCGCGAATATGAGCCAGTAGCTGAAGGCGATTGCCGTGCTTATGCCTATGCCTGCGGCAATGCCGCCGTGCCTGCCGGTCTTCAGCGCGAATGGGACGCCGATGAGCGCCATGACGATGTTAACGAATGGGAAGGCCAGCTTGGCGTGCAGGTCAACAAAATATCTGGTCGAGTCGTATCCCTGCGACAGGAGGCTCCTTGCGTATGACCTTAGCCCGGATATGCTCATGGAATCGGACAACTCGGCATGGCCTTGAAAATCATCAGGGCCTGCGCCAAGGCCAAAGAGCACAGCGCTTTCTGCCTGAGCCGCCTCGGTAACCTTCGGGCCGCTGAAATTTCTTGTAAGGGCGTCTTTTGCGACCCAGCGCGTCCCGTCCCATTCAGCCGAGCGGGCGTCAATCCTTCCGGTGATGGCCATGTCCTTGTCAACCTCGTACACGGTAACGCCGTTTAAGGTCTTCGCCTCCGGCCCGATGTCTTCGATTGTGAATATGGTGCCTTCTCCCCTGTACCAGACCCGGCCCTGCCTGAAGTTCGGCCCCTGGGGCTTGCCCTCGATTTTTTCGCGCCTTATCGCGTCTGCCCGCGCGTTCGTTACAGGCATTATGTATTCGTTCAGCATGAGGCAGAATAAAGACACGAGGACTGAAAAGGCTATTATGGGAGAAATCACGCCGAGTATGTTCACGCCGCCGGCCTTTGCTGCCGTGATTTCGTTGTGACGGGTCAAGATGCCGAGGGATATGAGGGTGGCGAGGAGAACCGAGACCGGCACTGTCTGATAAAATACGAACGGCGTCTGATATATGAAGAACCGGATTATCTCGGACGCGCCGGCGTTGTTTTTAAAAAGACTGTCCGCCTTGTCGAGGAATTCTATGAGTATGTCAATGGTGATGAAGGAGAGCGAGGTGATTAGGAATATCCGCAGGAACTCCTTGAGTATGTATCTTTTAAGTATCCTCATGACTGTCCTACCTGAAGAGCCTCTTTATGCGCGAGAGAATCCCCGTGAACTTATCGCCTATATAAAGCAACGGCCTTAAGGGTGCGTCCTTGGCCTCCCGGTAGAACACATATATGCCGAAGAGCATTGTTACGGCATTGGGCCCCCATGCCGCGGCCTCCGGCGGCAGGAGCCTTCTTGAGCCGGCCGCGTCCATGGCGAGAGAGAGTATGAAATAGAAGGCGACAACCACTATGGATGAGCTGAAGCCCGCAAGCCCGGGGCTTCTCACCCTCTGAATGCCCAGCGGGACGCCGATGAGGGAGAACACGAATATGGCCGCCGGAAGGCTGAACCTCTTGTGCGCCTCCATCATGTAGTCTCTGCCTTCTTCGCTGTCTTTGCCGGCCTTTTTCGCCATGCCGACAAGCTCGCCCAAGTACAGCTCCTTGCTGCGCTTGTTTGTCTCCAATGGGTCTCCGGCTCCGCTTTCCATAAGGTTCAGGCTCAAGTCATAGGAGCCGAATGAGGCGATTCTGTAAACCCCGTGTTTGCGGCTCGTATGTATGCTCCCGTTGTATAGTCTGAGCATGAGTTCGAGGCCGTCCGGGTCCTGAAGGAACTCTCCTTTTGCGGCCGTGATGGCCGCGCCGTTTTCGCCTTCTCTCGTGTCGTATATGAAAAGACCCTCCATGGAGTCTTCCTCAGGCAGCACCCTTCCGGCATACATTACAACGCCCTTGAACGCGTTGGTGAATGTGTTTTCCTTAAGCCCGAGCCCGGCCCTGTTTTTCGCGGCATCGTAGAGTTGGCGCCTTATGGACATGTTTCCCCACGGAAACCCGTAGAGTGAAAGGATGAGCGTTACGCCATAGAGCAGTGCCGCCATTAGGGCGACCGGCGGAAAAAGCCTCGATACCCCGACGCCAGCGGCCTTTAACGCGGTGAGCTCGTTGTCTGAGGAGAGGCGGCCAAAGGACACGAGCACGGCCACGAGGAACGACACCGGGATTATGTATATGAGGAGCGACGGCAGGAGGAACAGGATGAACTTTGCCACAAAGCCCGCGCCCGCGCCGTAGGTTACTACAAACTCCACGAGCTTCATCACCTTTGTAAGCAGCAGCGTGGCCGTGAGGATACCGGCGCTTAAGAGAAAAGGCGGGAGCATCTCCTTGATGATGTATGAATACATGATAAAAGGCATACGCAGATGTTACAACAAATCAGAGGGGCTTTCAATCGCCCCCTTCCTTTCCCCCCTTCCCACGAGTAGGGAGGGTAGGGTGGGGGCAGGTGGGAAACCTTATCTACAGAAAGGTTTCCCCCGAATTACTCCTTTTTCAGCCGTCTCAATTTATATTCGACAAGCACGGGCTATATGTATTAAAATAAAAAATGGCCTGTGTTTTCGCGCCTGTATGGGCCTGATTCAGAACGGTATCTACGGAGTTGGTTCAGCTTAAATGCCGGCGACAGGATACATATTAGCCTCCATGAGGCCGATGCAGTGGATAAAGAACCTCGTTCTTTTCGCGGCCCTTATATTCTCCCGGAACCTGTTCGAGAAAGAGGCTGTCTTCACGGCTGTCCTTGCCTTTGTTGTTTTTACGCTCCTTTCAGGCGCGGTCTATATCTTCAACGACCTCATTGACATCGAAAGGGACAGGCTTCACCCCGGAAAATCCAAGAGGCCCATTGCCGCAGGGCATCTCCCTGCTCCGACAGCCCGGGCCGCGTTCATCGTTATCGCATTGGCGTGCCTTGCCGGGGCGTTTCTCATTAACACCGGCTTCGGCCTCGCTGCCTCGGCGTACTTGGCCATACAGGTCGCTTACTGCCTGTTCTTCAAGAATATCGTCATAATGGATGTGTTCTCCATAGCATCCGGGTTCTTCCTGAGGGTCGTTGCGGGCGCGCTCGCCATCGGCGTTGTAATATCGCCGTGGCTCAAGGTGTGCACATTCTTTTTAGCTCTATTTCTTTCGCTCTGCAAGAGGAGGCACGAGCTGCTGCTCCTCGAGGGAGACTCCTCCTACGAGCACAGGGATGTATTAAGGGAATACAATGCCCCGCTTCTTGACCAGATGATAACGGTAGTAACATCCGCAACGGTCATAGCCTATACCATATACACGATTTCAGAGGAGACGGTTAAGAAGTTCCACACCACGGACCTCCTCTACACGATTCCGTTTGTGCTCTACGGCGTGTACCGCTATCTCTATCTCGTTTACCGTAAGGAGGAGGGTGGAAGCCCGGAGATGTCGCTCCTTGCGGACAAGCCCATGCTCCTCAATATAATGCTTTATGCAATCGCAGTTGTCGTAATACTGTATTAGGGAAGCGCTGATTAATTCGATGTTTGTCATTGCGAGGAGCGCTTTTGCGACGCGGCAATCTCGTAACTTGTTGATTTGTCTGAGGTGCTGGATTGCTTCGCTGCGCTCGCAATGACGGCTCAGGGAAAGGGGCCTTTCAGCCCGGCCCGGCGCCCTGCGTGCCCAGATAGAGCGCGTAGATCGACTGGCTCGCCGCCATGAACAGCCGGTTCCGCTTCGGGCCGCCGAAGGTGATATTGCCGCAGACCTCC
>CAYIRV010000097.1:0-6543 GCA_964365865.1 uncultured Thermodesulfobacteriota bacterium
CGGCAGTTGCTGAAGGTGCAAAGGGTGGGGGGTTTTTTTAGGCAAAAAACACTGAAAGTCTTTGAAGGGGGTTTGGGGGGAACTTTCTACAGAAAGTTCCCCCCAATGTCTTTTCAGCGTCTTTCGGCAAAGGATATTTATGAGGCCCATGACGATAACAGAGAAGATACTTGCGAGGCATGCGGGGGTTAAGCGGTTGATGCCCGGGGAGCTGATTAACGCGAAGGTTGATATTGCCCTCGGAAATGACATTACCGCTCCAATCGCCATACACGAGTTCAGGAGGGCCGGGGCCAAGAAGGTCTTTAACAGGAACAAGGTCGTGCTCGTGCTTGACCATTTCACGCCGAACAAGGACATAAAGAGCGCGGCGCAGTGCAAGTTCATCCGTGAGTTCGCCCATGAGCAGAGGCTCAAGCATTATTATGAAGGCGGCGATGTCGGCGTGGAGCACGCGCTCCTTCCTGAAAAGGGCATTGTCGTGCCCGGGGATGTCGTTATAGGCGCTGATTCGCACACATGCACATACGGGGCGCTTGGGGCCTTTTCCACGGGCGTAGGCTCTACCGACCTGGCCGCGGCCATGATTACAGGGGAGCTGTGGTTCAAGGTGCCTGAGTCAATGAAGTTCGTCTTCAGGGGGAGGCTCAACAAGTGGGTGAGCGGCAAGGACCTGATACTGCATGTGATAGGAGAGATAGGCGTTGACGGCGCCCTTTACAGGGCAATGGAGTTCAGCGGAGACACCATCGAGGGCCTTTCCATGGACAGCCGCCTCGCCATGTGCAACATGGCCGTAGAGGCCGGGGCAAAGAGCGGCATCATAGCGCCTGACAAGGTTACAAAGGCATATATCGAAAAGAGGGCCGAGAGGCCGTATAAGTTTTACTTTAGCGACGAGGATGCCTTGTACGCCGATGTCAGGGAGTACGACTCGTCGCAAATCCAGCCCAAGGTCGCCATGCCGTCGCTGCCTGAGAATACGAGGAATGTTACCGATGTCGGCAATATTTCGATTGATCAGGTGGTCATAGGCTCGTGCACGAACGGGAGGCTCGAGGACCTTGAAGTCGCGGCGCGGATTCTGAAGGGCAGGAAGGCGGCGAAGAACATAAGGCTTATAATAATCCCGGCTACTCCTTACATATACAAGGAGGCCATGAGGCGGGGGTATTTCAATGTGTTTTTGAACGCCGGCGCTGTAATAAGCCCTCCCACATGCGGGCCTTGCCTCGGTGGACACATGGGCATACTTGCCGCGGGCGAGAGGGCCGTGGCCACGACCAACAGGAACTTTATCGGCAGGATGGGGGACACGAAGAGCGAGGTCTATCTAACAGGCCCGGCGGTAGCCGCGGCCTCTGCTGTCAAGGGAAGGCTCGCGCACCCGGACGAGGTCATGGGCCGGCGGTAGCCTGCCTTGCCATTCGCGTCCGGTCATGCGCGGCTTTATGACTTCGGGAACCAAGCCCTTATGCAAGACAACGCAGTCCGCCGGCGCTTCGTCATTTACGACTGGCTCGCCCCGCTTTATGATTTGGGCGTCTGGTTCTTTTTCCTTCTGACAGGCGGAGAGGACAGGCTCAGGGCAAGGGTTATTGAAGGGCTTGAGCCGTTGAGCGCGGAAAGCCTTGTGCTTGAGCTGTGCTGCGGCACGGCCACCCTTTCTTTAAGGGCGGCGGTTAGGGGCGCAAATGCAATCGCGCTCGACAACAGCCCTGGAATGCTCGCTGTTGCCAGGGAAAAGGCCGAAAGGCTTAAGACAGGCATTACCCTTATAAGGGCGGACGCGTCAACATTGCCGTTCAGGGAAGGGGCTTTTGACAGGGTTATCGCATCCCTGGGCATGCACGAGCTTGGAAGAGACCGCGCAACAGCGGCGCTCAATGAGGCTAAGAGGGTGCTTAAAAAAGGCGGCAGGCTTGTGATTTTCGACTACCATAAGGCAGAAGGCGTTGCCGGATGGATTGAAAGGCTAATCTTCGCGTTTTTAGAGACAGACACAGCCGAAGAGTGGATTGCTATGGATATCCAATCTGTTTTGAGGCAGGCCGGGTTTAAGGATTTCAGGAGGTCTTACCACGTTCAAGGGACATTGCAACTCGTAAGCGCAGATAAACCTTAAATCCCCTCTCCCTTGATGGGAGAGGGTTAGGGAGAGGGTGAAGAAATGGCCGTCGCTATCATCCGGGCCATGAACAAAGGAGTGGGGGAGTGTGATGAGGCTTAAGGGTAAAGTGTGGAAGTTCGGCTCTGACATTGACACTGACAGGATTATCCCGGCGCGGTATCTGAACACTTCCGACGCAACGGAGCTTGGAAAACACTGCATGGAGGACGCGGACCCGGCCTTTGTATCAAAGGTCAGGTTAGGGGACATAATCGTCGCGGACAAGAACTTCGGGTGCGGCTCATCGAGGGAGCACGCCCCGATCGCCATAAAGGCCGCCGGCGTCTCATGCGTCATAGCAAAGAGTTTTGCCCGGATATTTTACAGGAACTCGTTCAATACGGGTCTGCCGATACTCGAATCAACCGAGGTCTCTGATACAGCGGAACAGGGGGACGAACTCGATGTTGACCTTGCGACAGGCGAGATACATAACATCACGAAGGGCCTGAAATTCACGGCCCTGCCTGTCCCTGCTTTCATGCAGGAGTTGGTAAGCGCCGGGGGACTCATCGAGTGGGTCAGGAAAAGAGAGGGGCTATGACAAGGCGCTAATAATATTTTAAAAACAATAGATTGCATGATATTGCTAATAAATTACATTAATAAAGGAGAGAACAGTTGAGAAGACTCAAGGTATGCGTGCTTGCCGGAGACGGCATAGGCCCGGAAATCATCGAAGAGGCCAAGAAGATTATAAGGTCCCTTGCCAAGAAGCACAAGTTGGAACTCGTGCTTGAAGAGGGTCTTGTGGGAGGCTCGTCAATTGACGCGCATGGGATTCCGCTCACTGACGAGGTGCTCGACATGGCATTCAGGAGCGACGCGGTGCTATTGGGCGCTGTCGGCGGGCCTAAGTGGGACGGGTTGGATTCCGCCATCAGGCCGGAAAAGGCGCTCCTGAAGCTCAGGAAGGAATTAGCCCTTTTCGCCAATCTGAGGCCCGCGAAGATGTTCAAGCCGCTCATCAATTCATCCACTCTTAAACCAGAGGTCATCAGGGATGTTGACCTTGTCGTGGTAAGGGAGCTTACCGGAGGGCTTTACTTCGGCACGCCCAAGGGCATAGAAACACTGCCGGACGGAACCGAGAAGGCCGTAAACTCGATGGTTTACACCACGGCTGAAATCGAGAGAATCGCGGTCGTGGCCTTTGAGGTGGCTAAGATGAGGAGGAAGAAGGTTGTGAGCGTGGATAAGTCCAATGTGCTCGAGGTGTCCGAGCTTTGGAAAAAGGTCGTTACCGCGGTTGCCGAGGAGTATCCGGAAGTGGAATTAAGCCACATGTATGTTGACAACTGCGCCATGCAGCTTGTGAGAAATCCGGCTCAGTTCGATGTCATTGTAACCGAAAACACATTCGGCGACATACTCTCGGACGAGGCCGCCATGCTCACAGGCTCAATCGGCATGCTCCCGTCAGCGTCCCTCGGGCCCATAAAGAACAGGGCCATGTATGAGCCGATTCACGGAAGCGCGCCTGATATAGCAGGCAAGGGGATCGCGAACCCCATAGGGACCATCCTCTCCGTAGCAATGATGCTCAATTACTCGTTTGACGCTCATGATGTGGCTAAGGAGGTGGAGGACGCGGTCGAGGCTGTTCTCAATAACGGTCTGAGGACAGCGGACATCTTTGAACCGGGCATGACCAAGGTAAGCTGCTCTGAGATGGGCTCAGCCATAGTGGAAGAGATAGAAAGGGATAAGCGGGAGATAAAGTTCATATAAAGGTTTTTCACCTTATCACCTCGACCGCCTCATCTGCCAAAACCCTCTTGGGCGCAATGGGTTTGTGTCCGGGCCATCCCACAGGCACTATTGCCAATGGCCTCAAGCTATCCGGCAGAGCGAGGGTCTTTGCCACTCCGTGCTCGTCAAACGCGCCGACCCACACGCTACCGAGGCCCAATTCATGGGCCTGAAGCATCATATTCTCGACAGCCACCGCTGCATCCTGAATCACATACAGTTCCTTGCCCTTTTTTCCGTAAGGCTCTATTCTCGAAAGGTCTCCGCACGCGACAACAACGAGAGGCGCGCCTGATATGAACATCTGGCCAAAACAATGGTTTGCGATTTTTACCCTTAATTCTTTGCAAAACACGAAATAAAATTTTCTTGATTGAAGGTTCCCTGCGCTCGGCGCCCACCTGAGCGCCTCTTTCAATGACTCAACTGCATCCTCCGGTATCTCTTTGTCCAAAAACCGTCTTATGCTCCTCCTGTTTTTTATAGCCTCCTGAACTGTCATGAACCACCTTCTTTGAGCCATTTTTTGAGTATCAGGATTGCGCCTCTTTTATCTAACGGTTCGTTGTTGTTGCCGCACTTGGGGTCTTGGGTGCACGAGGGGCACGAGGCCTCGCACGGGCAGTCTTCCATCAGAGCGAGCGTTGCCTTGAACCAGTCTTTTACGCGCTCAAGTCCTTTTTTCGCAAGCCCCACGCCGCCCTCATATCCGTCGTATATGAAGATTGCCGCGCTTTCGAGCGCAGGATACAGGGTGTAGCTTACGCCGCCGATATCGAGCCTGTCGCACAGGGCGAAGAGCGGCAGCGCGGCAATTGCCGCGTGTTCGAGGGCATGGAGAGAGCCTGCCTTGTCGAAGCTTTTGGACTTGAGCTCCTCGATTAGTCCGGCCTCGACCTTGAACCACACGCCTTTTGTGGTGAACACTGTCTTGGGAAGGCTTAACGGATGTTCGCTCATGAGTTTTCCGGTATAGAGCTGCTTTTTCCTGTAGCCGTGGACCTCCTTCGTGACCCTCATCGTGCCATAGCTGATATCAACGGGTCCGAGGCTCGCCCTGTTTTCCTCTGATATTATCTCCGTGTCCTCGTCTGTAATGGCCGATGTATAGTAGCTCAAATCTCCGGCCTGCTCGCAGAGCGCCTTTTTGCCGATGAGGTCGAGCTTCTTTACGAGGTACTGGACGCCCTTGTGGAGATAGACGGCACCGGGATAAAGTTCGTATAAGGCCCGCGCCACGCTCGACTCTCCTATAAGCGCGTTGCTTGGAGCGTATATTTGCAGGGCCTCGCCCGCCTCTCTGATTGACACATCCCTGTGCGGGTATTTCCTTCTCGGCCACCAGATGTCCCCCTTTTCCCAGTGTCTGAGCTTCCCTTGTTTTGCGAGTTCCTTTAGCAGAGGCTCCATAGAGCGCACATCGTAAACCGCGTCCGTTGGTTTAAGATACGCCTCTGTCGCAGCGCAGAGCAGGTGGGACTTGAGTATAAAAGGGTTTTCAATTGAGACGACCGCGGCCTCTACGCCCCTTCTGAAAAACTCGTCAGGGTTTCTCATGAAGTGCTGGTCAAGGGCGTCCTGAAGCCCTATGAGCACGATGAGGGAATCCCTGCCTGAGCGTCCGGCCCTGCCGGCCCTCTGCCATGCGGAGCTTATGGAACCCGGGTATCCGACGAGTATGCAGACATCGAGGCCCCCGATGTCAACGCCTAATTCGAGCGCGCTCGTTGATATGACGCCGGTCAGCTCGCCGCTAAAGAGCCGTTTTTCGATTTCGCGTCTTTCCTCAGGCAGGAACCCGGCCCTGTAGGACGATACTGTCTTGGAAAGCGACGGCTCATTCTTGAGAATCCGGGCGTGCATAAGCTCCGTAACCTTGCGCGCCTTTGTGAACGCGATGGTCTTGAGCTTTGATTTGACGGAGAGCGTAAATAGCCGGGCCGCTATTGTATAAGGGCTTGAATCAGACGAGGGGTTAATGAAGATGAAATGCCTTTTCCCCTGAGGCGCGCCGCTGAAATCAACAAGCTCGAAGTCCAAGCCGGTCAAATCCCCGGCAAGCCCCGCGGGGTTCGCTATTGTGGCAGACGACGCGATGAACTGCGGGTTTGCGTTGTGAGCCATGGCGACCCGTCTGAGTCTTCTCAAAACATGAGCCACATGCGAGCCGAAGACGCCCCTGTAGGCGTGGACCTCGTCAATGACCACGAACTTGAGGTTTTTGAAGAAAACCTCCCACTTCCAGTGAAAGGGGTTGAGCGCTAAATGAAGCATGTCGGGGTTCGTCATTATGACCCTCGGCAAGTTTTCCCTTATTTTTTTCCTCCTGTGCGCGCTCGTGTCCCCGTCGTAGATTTCAGAGAGGCCCGGTGAAAAACCCTTTCCCTTGCCTGTTGGGCCGCTGTCCTGCGGGATATTCGCCGTAAGCTCCCTGAACGCCCTCAACTGGTCATGCTCAAGACCCTTTAAAGGAAAAAGATAGAGTGCCCGTGATTCGTTGTCATTGATGATGGATTCAACGACAGGGATGTTGTAGACAAGGCTCTTGCCGGACGACGCAGGGGTCATTACAACGAGGTTCTTTCCGCTCCTTATGAGGTCGAGCCCAAGAGCCTGATGGC
>CAYIRV010000098.1:0-6543 GCA_964365865.1 uncultured Thermodesulfobacteriota bacterium
CTTTGCGCCGCTGTTGAAGCTCTCGTCCATTTCAATCACCATCATCCACCTCCTTGAATTTTAAACGGCCGCGATTTTCATATTTAACCGGATGCCCGGCCCGCTAAAAGAACTCCTTCATCCACCCCGTCATCCTCGAAATCAGCTTGTTGAATACCTTGCTGTCGTTGCCCCTCTGGAACTGCGTGCCGCTGAAGTGTTTGGCCCCGTACTGCACGAGCCCGACCCCCGTTGAGTACATCGGGCTCCTGACCACGTCCACAAGCCCGGTGATATTTATCGGCAGGCCCCTCCTTACCGGGAGGTTGAAGACCTGCTCCGCGAGCTCAATCGCCCCTTCCATGGCCGCTGTCCCGCCCGTAAGGACGACCCCGGAGGAGATAAGCCCCTCATAGCCCGACTTCATTATCTCGCGCTTGACGAGAGTGCATATCTCCTCCAGCCTCGGCTCTATTATCTCGCAGAGCATGTACCTTGAAACCGTCTTGGATTTATTCCCGCCGACGCTCTGCACCTCTATGGTGTCGTCCCTGGACACCATGGCGGTCATGGCGCACCCGTACTCCTTTTTTATCTTCTCGGCCTCCCCGGTAGGGGTCCTCAGGCCGATGGATATGTCCCCGGTCACCTGGTTGCCCCCGAGGGATATGACGGTGGTATATTTTATCGTTCCGTTGTGGTAGAGGGCGATATCCGTCGTGCCCCCGCCGATATCGACGAGGACCACGCCTATCTCCTTTTCGTCCTGGTTCAGCACGGCCTCGCTGCTCGCTATCTGCTGGAGCACTATGTCGGCCACGTCAAGGCCGGCCTTGTTCGCGCACTTGATTATGTTCTGCGCCGAGGTCACGGCCGCGGTGACTATATGCACCTTTACCTCAAGCCTTATGCCTATCATGCCGAGGGGCTCCTGTATGCCCTCCTGGTCGTCAACTATATATTCCTGCGGTATCACATGGAGCACTTCCCTGTCCGGCGGAATCACTATGGCCTGAGCCGCCTCTATCACCCGTTCGATATCGGCCTCTGTTATCTCCCGGTTCTTCACCGCTATCACGCCGTGGCTGTTGAATGCCCTTATGTGGCCTCCGGCTATGCCGCAGTATGCCTTGTTGATTTCGCACCCGGCCATAAGCTCGGCCTCGGTAACTGCCTTCTTTATTGACTCGACCGTTGACTCTATGTTGACGACGATGCCTCTCCTCACCCCTTTTGACTTCTGCGAGCCTATGCCTATGATTTCTATGAGGCCGCCTTTTTTCTCCCCGACTATGGCGCATATCTTGGTCGTGCCGATGTCGAGGCCGACTATTATATTGTCAGATTTCGCCATGAACGCCGCCTTCGGTCAAGACCCCTGGCTCGAACCTTACTATCGCCTCTGTGGGGCTTTTCATGTCAATCCGGGCTATGCCCTTAAGCGCTCCCTGCCTCGACGAGACTATCCTCTCGAAGCCTTTGACCTTATCCTCGAACAAGTCCTTGCCGAGGCTCAATCTCACGCCCTCCGCAAGCGTATAGACGGAGAAGCCGTAGAGCGGGTCAATGCTTATCTCCGATATGTCCTTCATGCCGAAGCCCTTTCTCTCGTTCAGCGCCTTGATGAGCGTCAGAAGGCCATGTTCGAGCCCCTCGCCTCCGTCCATGTCCTGCATCATGACCTCCGCGGTAAACCCTGTTACCACCGGCAGGTCAAAGCCCTCGTTGCTCTGGAGCTTCTTAAATACCGCGCCCTCAGTGTCCATGAGATACAGCTCATCCATCTTCACTATGGCCACAGGGCGCCTCTCGGCAACCTTAATCCGGACAACGCCGGAAAACCTTCTCCGGACATCCGCCCCTGTTATCCACACATTCTTTTTAATGGCCTCGGCGGCCTGAGCTGAATCGAATGACAGCATGTTCTGGCCTTCGTAAATCCCGGAGAGAGCGAGCACATCTCCCTTTGTCACGGCCGAGGCCCCTTCCACCGTTATCTCCCGGACGGCGAAGAACGGCGATGCCTTAAGCTCCCTATACGCGTTCCATGAGGCAAAGGCAATGACCGGGACCGAGGTTAGAACCGCCATTGTCCTGAACCAGCCCTTAATGAACTTCAGCGCCCTTGCCCTTAAAGGCTCCTTCAGCCGCCTGTTCCGCTTCCTCCATGAATTTATGTTTGCACGCATACCGTTCATTCTATGCACCCTTTAACCCTTGCCGATGGCCGCGTCCGAGAGCATTTCCTCCACGAGGGCCGGATAGTCCATGCCGGCCGCTGAGGCGGCCTTTGGGAAAAGGCTTAATTCCGTGAGCCCAGGGACGGTGTTCACCTCAAGCACATAAGCCCTTGAGCTTGAATCAAGCATCACATCAACCCGGGCCCCGCCCCGCGCGCCTATGGCATTATACGCGGAAAGCGCAATCTCAACCACTTTTTTCTCCGCTCTTTTTCCGATATTCGCCGGCACTATAAAGTCTGTTGCGCCCTTAGTATACTTGGCGCGGAAGCTATAGAAATCTCCCTTGGGCCGTATCTCTATTATCGGGAGCGGCGAGTTGTTCAGCACTGCCACGGTCAGCTCCCGTCCGTCAATAAACTCCTCGATGAGCGCGGCCTTCGACAGGCTGAGCGCCTGTCGAAGCGCGTGCGGAAAATCCTTTTTTCTCCTTACTATGCTCACGCCGATGGCAGAGCCCTGAGTCGAGGGCTTCACGACAAAAGGCGGCTTAAGCCGTGTTGTCCCCTCTGCGGAGTAAAGCAACTCGAACCCCGGAGTGGGGACGCGGCCGTAGGCGAAGATTTTTTTCGCTGCGGCCTTGTCCATTGCGAGCGAAGAAGCGAGCACGCCGCTCCCGGTATAAGGTATTCCCATGACCTCCAACATGCCCTGCACACACCCGTCCTCGCCCTGCCTGCCGTGAAGCGCGATAAAGGCCGCGCCTGTCTTCTCCTGCCTGAGCCTTTGGGCCAGGTCTTTGCCCGCGTCGAGCCTTACGGCCTTATACCCTTTTTTGAGAAGGGCCGCATACACGGCCTCTCCTGAGCGAAGAGAAATCTCCCTTTCCTCGCTCACGCCGCCCATGAGGACCGCTATCCTCTTATCCCAGAATCTCTGGAGCAAGCCCTTTTCAGTCCTCTCCCGCGACCTTTATCTCAGGCTCAAGCACTATGCCCGATGTTCCGTAGACCTTGTCCCGTATCATGGCCATGAGCCCGAGCACATCCCTTGCCTTGGCCGCTCCCCGGTTTACGATATAGTTGGCGTGGACGGTTGACACCTCGGCGTCCCCTATGCGCGCGCCCTTGAGCCCGGCCTCCTCGATAAGCCTTCCCGCGCCTTTTCCTTCCTCCGGGTTTTTAAATATGGAGCCTGCGTTAGGGTATGTTATCTGCGCCACAGCCTTTCTCCTGTCCCTGTATTCCTGGAGTTTGGCGCTTATCTCATCCGGGCCTTTCTTTTCGAGCCTGATGTTGACCCTTATGACTATAGCGCCCTTGGGCAGGCTGGTCTTCCTGTAGGAAAATCCGGCGTCAGCGTTCGTCAGATACCCCTTCTGCCCCTTCCTGCCCATGAACTCCACGCCTTCAACGATGTCCTTCATCTCTCTGCCATACGCGCCGGCGTTCATCGAGACCGCGCCGCCGATCGTCCCTGGTATGCCGCAGGCGAACTCAAGCCCTCCAAGGCCCTTGGCCCTGCACTCTGAAATAAGCCCCTGAATGCCCACACCCGCGCCTACGGCGGCCTTGGCATCCTCAAGCCATGTGATGTCCTTGAAGCCCTCTGTCATGTTTATGACAATCCCCCTTATGCCGCCGTCCCGGACAAGCATGTTGGTGGCCGCGCCCATCACATAAAAGGGAAAGGCCTTTGACTCCGCGAAAAGGATAATGTCTTTGAGGTCGGCCTCGTCCTCAGGGAAGGCCATGACATCCGCCGGCCCCCCTATCCTGAAGGATGTGTAGTCGCTCATAGGCACACTGAAGAGCACCTTGCCCTTGAACCTCTGTACGAAAAAGAGCGAATACTGCATTGACTTGGCCTTATCTTCCTTTGCCGGCATGTTAGACCGCGCCTGTCTTTTTTTGCCTGAGAAGCTCCAGAAGCCCTGACGCGGCCTTCCATACATCCCCTGCTCCCAAGGTTATCACCATGTCCCCTTGCCGAACCGAATCCAAAAGCGCCGCGGGTATGTCCTTGACATCATGGACAAAAGACACATCCTTGTGGCCGTAGGCTTTTATGCCGTCGTATAGGGTGCGGCCCGTAACCCCGGCGAGCAACTCCTCGCCCGCCGCATATATCTCTGTGATAATGAGCTTTTCCGCGTCATTGAAGGAGGAAAGGAACTCCTCGAAAAGGTCCTTTGTGCGCGAGTATCTGTGCGGCTGGAATACGGCTATAATCCTTTTCCCCCAACCCTTTTTCGCGGCCCTCAAGACCGCCTTTATCTCCTCTGGATGGTGTCCGTAATCGTCAACGACCATGACCCCGGATTCGGACCCGCGTATCTGGAACCTGCGCTCCACCCCTGTGAAACCCTCAAGCCCGGCCTTTATGTGCGGAAAACCTATCTCAAGCTCCTTTGCCACTGTCACGGCAGCGAGCGCATTCGCGGCATTGTGCTCTCCGGGCAGATTCAATGTAATCTCCCCTGCCAAGAAGTCCTCGTACCACACCTCGAAGGATGTCTTGACCCCGTCGTGTCTTATGTTCTTAGCGTGTATGTCGGCCTGTGCGCTGAGTCCGTAGGACACATGCCTCCTCGTTATCTTAGGTATCAGGCTCTGTATCACCGGGTGGTCGAGGCATATGACCGCGCACCCGAAGAACGGGACCTTGTTCATGAAGTCCAGGTAATGCCCCTTTACCTCGGCCATGCTGTCGTAGTGGTCCATGTGCTCCCTGTCTATGTTGGTTACAACCGCGATGGTGGGCGAAAGTTTAAGGAACGACCCGTCGCTCTCATCAGCCTCGGCAACGAGAAAGTCCCCGCGGCCCAGCTTGGCGTTCGCGCCTATGGAGAGGAGCTTCCCTCCGGTAACCACCGTCGGGTCAAGACCCGCGGACGCGAGGACCGAGGATATCATCGAGGTCGTCGTGGTCTTGCCGTGGGTGCCTGCCACGGCTATGCCGTACTTCATCCTCATAAGCTCGGCGAGCATCTCTGCGCGCGGTATTATGGGGGTCTGTTGCGAGTGCGCCTCAATGACCTCCGGGTTGTCCTTTTTGACCGCGGATGAATAGACCACGCAGTCCGCGCCCATGACATTCTCCGGCCTGTGGCCTATGAATATCGCGGCTCCGAGCTTCTTCAGCCTCCGAGCCGCGTCGTTCTCCGCGATGTCCGAGCCAGTAACCTTGTACCCCATGTTTATAAGCACCTCGGCTATGCCGTTCATGCCGCTCCCGCCTATTCCCACGAAGTGTATCCTCTTTATCCTTCCTCTATACATCTTGACTATCTCTCCTGTTACGCGTTTATACATGGCGTCATAACTGCGCATACCTTCGTTGCTCCTCGGCTCGTCGTTGCGGCGCACGGCAAAAGTGCGCCTCACTCCTCACCATCGGCGCGCCTTGGTCTGCTTTGTTCTGACGCCCTGTATGCGCAGCTATTTATGTCGTTGTGTTTAAAAGACCCATGAAATCGTCAGCTATGTCCGAGGCCGCCTTGGGCCTTCCGAGGTCTTTTGACCTCGACGCGAGCTTCTTAAGCTCATCCGGATTTTTGTAGAGCCGCCGTATCTCGTCCGCGAGCCTCCAGCCCGTGAGCTTGTCCTGCCTTATCACTATTGCGGCGCCTTTTTTTTCGAGGCTCCGCGCATTGAACTCCTGATGGTTGTCCGCGGCAAACGGGTAAGGCACCTGTATTGACGGGAGCCCCATTGCGGTGAGCTCCGCTATGGATGTGGCCCCGGCCCTGCAGAGCACAAGGTCCGAGTCCCGGTAAGCCCCGGCCATGTCCTCTATGAACTCGTGCACCTCTGCCTTCAACTCCTTTCTCCTGTATGCCGCCGCGGCGGCCTCATACCCGTCTTTGCCGGTCTGGTGTATTACCCTGAGCCTCGGCCATATATCGCTCAGATACTCGCTCGCGTCAAGAAACGCCGCGTTAATGGCCTTTGCGCCCTGACTCCCCCCGAAGACTAATATGGTGAACCTGCCGGAGGGCCTTTCCTCTCTTTCCTCCACGGCCCTTAATATCTCCCGGCGTATGGGATTGCCGCTTAATACCACGCGCGTTTGCGGGAAAAAAGCCCTTGATTCGTCAAACGACGCATATATCCTGTCAACAAACCTTCCGAGCGCCCTGTTCGTAAGGCCCGGCATGGCGTTCTGCTCGAGCACCGCTGTCTTTATCCTCAAAAGCCTTGCCGCCGCCACAACTGGAAGAGAGGCGTAACTCCCGCTCCCTATTACCCCGTCCGGCCTTATGGCCCTCAGTATAAAAAAGGCCCTTACCGTTGCTCCGACCGCCTTTATAAGGGCAAGAACCCTCTTAAGCGCCCTACTTCCCTTAACGCCCTCGACGCATAAGAGCATAAGCGTGAAGCCG
>CAYIRV010000099.1:0-6500 GCA_964365865.1 uncultured Thermodesulfobacteriota bacterium
CATGGACCTTTCTCCGCTCTATCTTACGATAAAGGTTTCCCTCACAGCGACGGTCTTCACTGTCGTCATAGGCCTCGCGCTCGCGCTCCTCTTGGCGCGCAGGGACTTTTTCGGGAAAAACCTCGTGGATGTCCTCATCGTCCAGCCGCTCGTCATCCCGCCGACCGTCATGGGCTATTACCTTCTGACGGCATTCGGCAGGGCGAGCTTTCTCGGAAGGTTCTTGGAGGACTCATTGGGGCTTCAGCTCGTATTCACATGGAAGGGCGCGGCGCTCGCGGCATTTATATCGTCCCTGCCGCTTTTCGTAAAGCCCGCGCGCTCAGCCATGGAATCCGTGGGCAGGGATATGGAAAACGCGGCCCGGCTCCTCGGCAAGGACGAGTTCACGGTATTCGCCACCATAACCCTGCCGCTCGCGTGGAGGGGGATTGCGGCGGGCGCGGTCATGGCGTTCGCGAGGGCCACGGGCGAGTTCGGCGCGACCCTGATGGTTGCCGGGAATATACCCGGCAGGACCCAGACCATGCCTGTCGCCATATACGACGCCGTGGCCTCAGGCGATACATATTCGGCGAACATGCTCGTGCTGCTCATAACCG
Organism: uncultured Thermodesulfobacteriota bacterium; assembly: GCA_964365865.1. Lineage (GTDB taxonomy): Bacteria > Desulfobacterota > GWC2-55-46 > GWC2-55-46 > GWC2-55-46 > CAYIRV01. The sequence goes on from CAYIRV010000099.1 coordinate 603, forward strand.
TGTTCTCTTTTTCCGTGATTTACATCGTAAGCCGCATTACAAAGGGTAAAATCCAGTGAGCCTCTCCTTCAGCCTGAAGAAGTCCTTCGAGGGATTCAGCCTCGATGTGGAGTTGAGCCTCGGCTCCGAGCTTATGGTGCTCTTCGGGCCTTCGGGCGCGGGCAAGAGCCTCCTTCTTAAGCTCCTCTCAGGCATCGTGCGGCCCGATGAAGGAGCGATAACAGTCGGGTCCGAGCCTGTCTTTGACTCAGGCCGCGGGGTTGATGTCCCGATAAGGAAGCGGAGAATCGGATACCTTTTTCAGGACTACGCGCTGTTCCCGCACATGACGGTCTTTGAAAACATCGCCTATGCCATGAAAGGGATTAAACCGTCCGATGTTGGCCGCATTGTCAGGGAGTTCACATCCCTCATGAGGCTCTCAGGGCTTGAGGACAGATACCCTCACGCGCTCTCAGGCGGGCAGAAGCAGAGGACCGCGCTCGCTCGCACGCTCGCCGCAGGCCCGGAAATCCTACTTCTCGACGAGCCTTTCTCGGCGCTCGATTTTCAGGTAAGGGAAAAACTCAGGCAGGACCTCCTTAACATCCACAAGGTATTTCCCATAACCACCATCCTCGTGACCCATGACCTTGAGGAGGCGTTCATGCTCGGAGTCAGGCTTGCGGTCATAAACAACGGAAGGCTCGAACAGGTGGGAAAAAAAGAGGATGTGTTCTACAGGCCGGCTACAAGGGATGTGGCGCGGTTTGTGGGCGCAAGGAACATATTCAACGGCCGCGTGGCGCGCGTAGAGGGGCCTATCGCCGTAATCAACAGCCCTGACCTCGGGGACATAAGGGCCGCGGCCTTCGGGGGTTTGTTGCCGGGCAGCGATGTTGTTTTCTGCATTAGGCCCGAGGAGATACCCATAATAAGACAGGACAGGGTAATCAGCACAGGCCACGGCAATGTCGTGGAAGGCGTCATCTCGTCAATCACAGGCAGGGGGACATCCCATATACTTTTCGTGAAGATAGGCGCAGGGGACACGCTTTTGAAGGTAGAGGCGCCGAACTTCGTGGTGCGGAAGTTATCCCTTGCCACAGGGAAACGCATCAAGGTATTATTGAAAAAGGAATCCGTATGGGTCATACCGGGGCAGGGTTAAGTCATGGCTGAACTCCTGAATACAACCCGCGCTCAACACGGCCGCTTCGAGCCTGACAAGGCCATCGTAAAAAGGCTGATTCTCGCTATAGCCCTGAGCGCGCTCGTGTTCTTCGCGGAGCTTATAGGGGGATTTCTCACAAACAGCCTCGCACTCATGTCTGACGCGGTCCATGTGTTCATGGATGTCTTCACCCTGAGTCTTTCCCTCTTCGCCATCTACATCTCGCGTATGCCGCCGACAGAGACGCGGACATACGGTCTGCACAGGGTGGAGGTCTTTGTCTCGTTCATAAACGGCATTACCCTCCTCTTGGTCGCGGTCTTCATCCTCTACAAGGCCTACGGCAGGCTTTTGACCCCTGAGAAGGTCGAAAGCTCAGGCATGCTCTTGGTGGCGATAATCGGCCTTGCGGTAAACCTCTTTGTGGCAGTGAGGCTGAGAGGCTTCGCCGGCCATGACCTTAACATAAAAAGCGCCTTTTTCCATGTGGTCGGGGACGCGCTCGCCTCTGTCGGGGTCATAATAGCCTCAATCGTAATCTCGCTTACAGGCTGGCATCTCGTTGACCCAATAATAACGGTCGTAATCGCCTGCATAATACTTTACGGCGTGCGTCAGGTTTTGAGGGACTCCTCCCACATACTCCTTGAGGGAGTGCCAAAGGATGTTGACCTGAACGAGGTAGTCAGGGGGATAAAGTCGCAGCCCGGGATTACGAGCGTCCACAGCCTCCATATCTGGTCCATCTGCCATAATGTCTACGCCCTGAGCGCGCACCTCGACATAGAGCCTTTGCAGAGAGCACGGATGGGAGAGATACTTGGGGAGATAAACACAAGGCTTGCCGAAAAACACCATATCTTTTATACTACACTACAGGCCGAGTGTCTGGGCTGCAACCCGCAGGAGATGTTTCACGGCCTCGTGCATAAGGAAAGAGGCCACTTGCACTAAGGCCAGAGAGTCAGACACAAACCACAGGCGCGGAGGTATGTATGGCTGAAAAGCTTTTGCCCGGGGACCTTACATGGTCGTGCGACCCAGCGGCCTTTTCCTTTAAGACAACTGCCGAACTTCCCGTATTCGGGGAGATAATAGGGCAGGATAGGGCGCTTAAGTCAATAGATTTCGGCTTAGGCATTACAAACCACAACTACAACATCTATGTCCTCGGCGAGGGCGGCACCGGCAAATTCACGACCGTCAAGGCTATAATAGACGAAAAGGCCAAGAAGGAGCCTGTGCCTGACGACTGGTGCTATGTCCACAACTTCGAAGAACCGGATTGCCCCACTGCCATAAACCTCCGGCCAGGGACAGGGAGCGAACTCGTGGTAGAGATGGAGGAACTCGTCCTATCGTTAAGGAGGGACATACCCAAGGTATTCGAGAGCAAGGACTACGAGAAGCACAGGGACGAGATAATAGACGGCCAGCAGGAGAGGACGAGGGCCATATTTTCAAGGCTCGAACAGAAGGTCGCGGAAAAGGGCTTTATACTTAAGAAAAGCGTGAGCGGCCTATCCGTGATGCCGGCAAAGGACGGCAAGGCCATGAGTCATGAGGATTTCGAATCCCTTTCCAAAGAGAAGAGGGCTTCGATGGAGGCGGAGCTTAAAATACTTCAAGACAAGCTCTCAGACGCGATACGGGAGGCCCGGGCCATTGAAAAGGAGACAAAGGACAGGATCAACGCCCTCGATAGGGAGGTGGTCCAGTATGTCGTCAACCCTGTGGTGAACGAGGTCTATGACAGGTTCAAGGGGTTTAAAAGCATCACTGACTTCCTCGACAAGGTGAAGGAGGACATCCTCGCCAACATTGACGACTTCAGGGCCAAGGAGGAGATGCCCATTTCCTTCGGCCCTGTGAAGTTCCAGAGGCAGGAGCCTACATTCGAGAGATACAAGGTCAATCTCATGGTCGGCAACAAGGACGGCATGGGCGCGCCCGTCATATTCGAGCCGAACCCCACATACTATAACCTCTTCGGAAGGCTCGAATACAGGGTGCAGTTCGGGGCGGCCTCCACGGACTTCACCATGATAAAGGCCGGGAGCGTGCACAGGGCCAACGGCGGGTATCTCATACTGAATGCAATAGACATGCTCAGGAACATATTCGTCTACGACTCCCTCAAAAGGATGATAAAGAACAAGGAGGTGAGGATAGAGGATGTGTGGGAGCAGTACAGGCTCGTCTCGACAACGACATTGAAGCCATCGCCCATACCGGTCAATCTTAAGCTTGTTATAATAGGCGAGCCGTATATCTATTACCTCCTATACAACCTCGACAGCGACTACAGAAAGCTATTCAAGGTCAAGGCCGACTTCGACGCGGTAATGCCCAAGACCAGCGACAACATACAGAAGTACGCTTACTTCGTGGCCACGCGGTGCAAGGAGGAAGGGCTGCTGCCTTTTGATGTATCCGCGGTTGCCCGCGTGGTGGAGCTCGGCTGCCGCCTTGCCGGGGACAAGGAAAAGCTCTCTGCCCGCTTCAACGACATACAGGACATAGTAATCGAGGCGAGCTACTGGGCAGGCGCGGACGCCGCGGAGCGCGTGCTCCCTTCGCATGTAGAGAAGGCTGAAAAGGAGAGGATATACAGGCATTCCAAGATTGAGGACAAGCTCAGGGACTACATAAAAGAAGACACCATAATGGTTGACACCGCCGGGAGCGTAACCGGGCAGGTGAACGGCATAGCGGTCATTGACATGGGCGACTACGCCTTCGGCAAGCCTTCCCGGATAACGGCGCGGACATTCATGGGGGATTCGGGCGTTGTGAATATCGAGCGCGAGGTCAAGATGAGCGGCAAGATTCACAACAAGGCCCTCCTCATACTTTCGAGCTTCCTGGGCGAGAGGTTCGCCCGGAAGTTCCCGCTTACGCTCTCGGCCTCGGTATGTTTCGAGCAGCTCTACGAGGAGATAGAAGGGGACAGCGCCACATGCACCGAGGTCTATGCGCTGCTCTCGTCCCTCTCAGGCATTCCCATAAATCAGGGCATAGCCGTTACAGGCTCCATGAACCAGTTGGGCGAGGTCCAGCCCGTGGGCGGCATAAACGAGAAGATAGAGGGGTTTTTCGAGGTATGCAGGGTAAAGGGGCTTACAGGCTCTCAGGGCGTGATAATGCCGAAGAGGAATGTAAAGAACCTCGTTCTCAAGAAAGAGGTGATTGACGCCGTGAGCCAGGGCAAATTCGCCATATACCCGATTCAATTCGTTGATGAGGGCATTGAAATCCTTACGGGCATGGGCGTGGGAGAGAGGGGGCCTGACGGCGTTTATCCGGAGGGCACTATAAACAGGCTTGTCGAGGAAAGGCTTCTCGGCCTCGCAAAGAGCTTCAAGGAGTTCGGAAGGCCGGAGAAAAAGCCTCAGCTTGCGGCGGAAAAGAAAGACAAGGACAACGAAAAGAAAAAGGAGCAGTGAGAACCGCGCCCGATTGCGCCAGTGGGTCTTTGGCGGGATGCGGAAAAACCCGAAAATTCGACAGGCTGCTCAAAAAGCTCCAGATGCGAGGCGTCAAGGAGCGAGGAACGAGGCGTATTCAGTGTATACGCCGCAGTGACGAGCGACGAAGACAACGAAGCAGATGGACTTTTTCAGCAGCCTGATAGGGGCGAGGGGGGTTTTTATGAGCCAAGGCCGTCCTAAACATCTCGGTAGTTCGATGGTGATTTTAAGCGAAGTGTTCCTGAGCATTCAGGGCGAGTCAACCTATGCCGGGCTCCCGTGCGTATTCGTAAGGCTCGCGGGCTGCAACCTCTCCTGCTCATGGTGCGATACGCCATACGCGAGAGAGTCCTCGGCAGGCAGCGAGGTCCCGGTAAGCGCGGTCATTAAGGATGTAAAGCGCTTCAATGTGCCGCTTGTCGAGATTACCGGCGGCGAGCCGTTGCTTCAGGCTGGCGCAAAGCCGCTCGCGGCCCGGCTTATAAAGGCTGGATACAGGGTGCTCATCGAGACTAACGGAACCGTGAGCCTCAAGGGGCTGGATAAAAAGATAGTCAAGATAGTTGATGTCAAGTGCCCGTCGAGCGGGCAGTCAGGCTCTTTTCTCATGGATAACCTCTGCCACATAACCGGTGCGGACGAGGTAAAGTTCGTGGTGGGCAATACTATTGACTACGATTTTGCCTGCAAATTCATAGAAGAACACATACAGGACAGGACAGACAACATACTCCTTGCCGCCGTAAAGCAGAAACTTCCGCCAAAGGAGCTTGCGGAATGGATCCTCAGGGACAACCTGAAGGCCAGGCTCCAGTTACAACTCCACACCTACATCTGGGGCGAGGAAAGGGGCAGATAATCCCGCATGGCCCTGTTCCTTTACGGCTCGCTCGCCATCTACATAATCACCTTTATACTGACTATTGCAGGGAATATCTCTGGCAAGAGGCGGCTTCTTGTTGTCTCCATGTGGGCAATGGCCGCTGGCCTCGTTGTCCATTCCGCTGGTCTCGCGGTCAGAATGGCCTCGACCGGACACGCGCCCATGGCCTCCATGGACGAAACCCTCGTGTTCTACAGTTGGACGATTGTGCTCGTGAGCATGCTCGTGGCCCTAAGGTATAGGGAGAGGCTTACCGAAATGCTCACCCTGCCCGCGGCAATCGCCGCGCTCGTAGCAGGCATCGTGAAACTCGCGCCCGGCAAACCCCTTACCCTCATACTCAAGACCCGCTGGTTCGAGCTGCATGTCATAAGCTCATTCGCGGCCTACGC
>CAYIRV010000100.1:0-6479 GCA_964365865.1 uncultured Thermodesulfobacteriota bacterium
GCCTTGACCTCGGAAAAAATAGCTGATTTTTAGAAGCAGCCTATAATGGTAATGGATACACCCATAAAATTAATAGGTTAGCTCAATGACGACTTTATCGCTCATAGGTTTTTTCGGCGGCCTGCTTCTGATGCTATATGGAATGAGGATGGCCGGCGATGGGCTTCAGAGGGCCGCAGGCGCGCGCTTGAGGGGATTTCTCCTTAATGCCACGAGCAACCGCTTTAAGGCAGTCGGGGTCGGGGCTGCCATAACAGCGCTTTTCCAGAGTTCGAGCGCGTCAACCGTCATGCTCGTGGGGCTTGTAGGCTCAGGGCTTCTGGGCCTTACCGAGACAATGGGCGTGATACTTGGGGCTGATATAGGAACTACCCTGACGGTGCAGCTCCTCGCATTCAGGATATACGACTACGCTATTGCCTTTATCGGTTTCGGCATTCTGCTTAAGCTTACAGGCGGCAAGAAAGGGCCGGCAGGCAACATCGGCACGGTTATACTCGGTTTCGGGTTCGTGTTCTTGGGCCTTAAATCCCTGATTGGGACATTCGAGCCTATGGCCCAAAACCCGCTCCTCAGGGATATGCTCATAGGCATGGGCAAGGACCCGTTAGCCGGCATAATAGTCTCGGCCCTGCTGACCGCACTGTTTCAGTCGAGCGCCGTAACGCTGGGCATTGCCATAACAGCGGCCCATTCCGGACTTCTTACGCTCGACGCGGCAATGCCGGTCGTGCTCGGGGCCAACATAGGCACATGCGTAAGCGCCATTGTTTCGTCCATAGGAGCGAGCATTGACGCAAAGAGGGTGGCTATATCCCATGTGCTCTTTAAGGCCATCGGCGTAATAATAGTCCTTCCTTTCCTCGGCATATTCACTGGAATCGCGGGCTCGTCGGCCACGGAGCTTACCCGGCAGGTGGCAAACGCCCATACATTCTTCAATATCGGCATTGCGGCCATATTTCTGCCTTTTACCGGCCTTTTCACGAGACTCGTGAAACTCCTCATGCCTGAGAGCGAGGCCGCTGAAAAGTTCGGCCCCAAATACCTCGACCCGCAGGTGCTCGCTTTCCCGCCTCTCGCGCTTGTTCAGGCCTCGCGGGAGTGCCTAAGGGCGGCTGACATTGTAGGCGACATGCTCAAAAGGTCCATAGATGTCTTTGAAAAGAACGACATCGCTCTCCTTGAGGAGATAGAGGAAAAGGACGATTATGTTGACATGCTTGACAGGGAGATAAAGCTCTACCTTACGAGGCTTACGAGGGAATCCCTGTCCGGGGAGCAGGCAAAGAGGGAGCTTGAGATAATACTCTTTTCCGACAACATGGAGAATATAGGCGATGTCATTGACAAGAACCTCATGGAACTCGGCAGGAAAAAGATAAGGGACAACCTGAGTTTCTCAAGGGAAGGGGCGGAGGAGATAAGGAGGCTCCACTCGAAGGTCATCGAGAACTTCGCGCTCGGGGCCGCTGCCTTTGCCGGAAGCGACGCGGTACTTGCCCAGAAGCTCGTGAACCACAAGCTAAAGCTCTCGGAGATGGAGAGGGACCTCAGGCAGGCCCACATAGAAAGGCTCAGGCTCGGCCTTAAGGAGTCCCTTGACACGAGTTCCATACACTTAGACATTCTTACAAACCTTAAGCGGGTGAACTCCTATATCACAAACTCAGCGTACCCGATACTCGAAAGGGAAATACAATAACCCCCCTCCTTTTTACAAAGGGTGGGTTATTGTATTTCCAGCTAAAAGCTTTTAAAAACACTTAGTTAGAAGATAAAATTAAGTCCTCATATTATGTCTTTGCGCGCATCTTTTGTTGCAAATTTTCAAAGAGGGGCTATAATCCTTCTATGCCGTAAACCGAGTCTCTTTTGCTTGGACAAAAACCAAGGAGGTGCAGGATGTTGGTCAATGTGATATTTCACAGCATCTACGGCCATATCTACAGGATGGCCGAGGCAGTGGCAGAAGGAGTTAGAGCCGTTCCCGGGGCCGAGGTTAAGCTTTTTCAGGTTAAGGAGACCCTTCCAGATGAGATACTTGCGAGTATCGGGGGCTTGGAGGCGAGGAAGAAGTTCAGCCACATACCGACAGCGGACCTAAGCAGCTTAAGCGAGGCGCACGCCGTGATATTCGGCACGCCTACGCGGTTCGGCAACATGAGCGCCGAGATGAGGGCGTATCTGGATTCAACAGGCCCGCTCTGGGCAAAGGGCGCGCTCATCGGCAAGGTCGGGAGCGTATTCGCTTCCACCGGCACGCAGCACGGCGGACAGGAGTCAACGCTGCTTTCTTTCCATACGACGCTCCTGCATCACGGCATGATAATCGTCGGGCTTCCGTATTCCGAGGCCCGGCAGATGACCATGAGCGAGATAAGCGGCGGAAGCCCCTACGGCGCCACGACCATCGCAGGCCCGGACGGCAAAAGGCAGCCATCTGAAAACGAGCTGGCCATGGCCGGCTTTCAGGGCCGCCATGTCGCGGACATAGCGAAGAGGCTTTTCAGGTAGTTTTATTCGGCGGGACATAACCAACCATTAGCGCTATAAGGAGGTGTTTTATGTGTCAGATATGCGGTTGCGCCCCGTGCGCCAAGTGTGGCAAGGAAATCAAGAATGGTAAGTGCATCGGGTGCGGCAAGAAGTCCTTCGAGTGCACTTGCATGTAGCAAAGACCATTCTGCGGGTTAGTGGTTCTTTACAATCCACTATCCTTGACCGGATAATGAACACTTCCCCCCGTTTTAAACACACGGGGGATTAAGGGGGGTTAAAAGTAAATCCTGTTCCGTCCTTCCTTCTTCGCCCTGTAGAGGCACGAATCAGCCTTGCTTATAAGTTCGTGAGGCGATGTCCCGTCAGCGGGATAGGTGGCGATGCCCCCGCTTAGCGTTACCTTCTTGTGAGGGGACTTGTATTCGTCTATGGCCTTTATAATCCTGTTCGCGAAGGCAATCGCGCCGTCCTTTTTCATGTCGTGCACTATGATGCAGAACTCTTCGCCCCCGAAGCGTCCGACCGTGTCCGTAGCCCTCGCGGTATTCAGGAGGACGCGCGCTATGCCCTTGAGCACCCGGTTCCCCTCAAGATGCCCATACCTGTCGTTATAGCCCTTGAAGTGGTCTATGTCGAGCATGAGGATTGAGAAAGACCCTTCTTGCCGGACGGCCCTCTGCATTTCCTTCTGCATGTTCTCCATGAGGAAGCGGTGGTTGTACAGGCCGGTAAGTCCGTCGGTGATGGATAGAAGCCGCATCTCCTCTATGGATTTCACCCTCTCGATGGTCAGAGCCGCGTAGATGCTGAGGAGCGAGAAGAGCGAGATGTCCTCGCTCCTGAACTGCCTTTTCTTGAAGTCGTTCACATAGATGATGCCCACTATCCTCCCCTCTATGGTGAGCGGGGCCGCGAGGAGCGAGGTAACGCCTTCATTCTTAAGGACCGGGTTGGGTGAAAGGCCCTTTGGGAGGCTGTCCATCTGTATGACAACCGGGGTGCTCTGGTTGAGGATGAAGTTTGTGAGTCCGCCTTTTCTTATATCCCATCTCCTTAACTTCTTGAAGGTGGAGCTGAAGCCTTTTGCGGCAACGAGCACCATGTCCTCTTTTCTCTCGTCGAATATGGCGAGAGAGCCCGCGGGCGTGGATGTGAGCTTCGTGGCATAGTCAACGAGGGCATACCCCGCGTCCTTCATGCTCCCGATGTTTTCTATTATAAGGCCCAGGTGATAAAGGCTTTCGTGCTCCTTTAAGACGCGCTCACGCTCCTCCGCGCTCCTTCTCCTTTCCTCCACGAGCTGCCACAAGAGCCGGGCCGAAAGGCCCTCTATAATCTCCGTGTTCGCGGGCTTAAGCTTCTTGATTTCGTCCTTTACGGCCTGCGAGCCGGTGACATTTATTATTATGTCCATCTCCTTCTTGAGGAGGTTTCTGTAGTCCTTGTACACGGACACATTGAGCTTCTTGGCGATTTCGACCGCAAGGGCGGTGGGGTTGTTGTCCGCAACGCCTATGACCTCCACGAGCGGGTCGTCCTTGAAGATTTCAAGTATGGCCTTGCCCCCTCTGCCGAGTCCGATTATCCCGACCCGGAGTTTTTCCGCAAGAAGCGAAGCGAGCGAAGGCGGAAGCACGCCTTCATCAATGGATTTTTTGAGATTGCGAACCGTAATTTCCGATTTTTTCCCCATGTATGCCCCTTGCTTCAAAATGCCGCCGGCAGACGGTGTAGCTGTCTATTTTTTATTGAAAGACTGCCACGCTTTAATCGCCTGTGTCAACATTTTTCTGTTTGTTTTCACATATTTTTCAAAAGTGTAACCACCTTTCATAAATCGTAATAATCGTCCTTATCTCCCACTTTGGTGGAGATAAGGTATTAAACCTGCGTGGCAAGCGTTCTGTTACTTCTTCCGGAATATCACCGTGGACAACGGCGGAAGGGTAATGGAGATGGAATACGGCCTCCCGTGCGACGGGGCCTCATAAGCCGCGACGCCGCCCATGTTCCCTCTGCCGCTGCCGCCGTATTCGAGCGCGTCGCTGTTCAGCGCCTCTTTCCAAAGCCCCCCTGAAGGCACGCCGACCAAGTAGTTGTGCCGCAGAACAGGCGTGAGGTTGCATATGACGAGGGTGCATTCGGCTTCATTTGAGCCTTTGCGCAAGTAGCTGACCACGCTTTCTTCAAAGTTGTTGCAGTCAATCCACTCAAAGCCCGCGCTCTCGAAGTCGCGCTTCCAGAGGGCCTCATTCGACCTGTAGTGGCAATTCAGGTCCTTGACCCATTGCTTAAGACCTCTGTGAAGGGGGTAATCAAGCACATGCCATTCGAGGCTTTCCTCATGGCTCCATTCCTTTACCTGGCCGAATTCTCCGCCCATGAACAGGAGTTTTTTGCCCGGGTGCGTGAACATGTAACCGTAGAGGAGCCTCAGGTTTGCAAACCTCTGCCATTCGTCGCCGGGCATCTTGCCCAATAGAGACCCCTTGCCGTGCACGACCTCGTCATGAGAAAGAGGAAGGAGGAAGTTCTCGGTAAACGCGTACCAGATGCTGAATATAAGCGTCTGGTGGCGATATTTTCTGAATACAGGGTCGTTCTTGAAGTATTCGAGGGTGTCGTTCATCCATCCCATGTTCCACTTCATCCCGAACCCGAGCCCGCCGAGATATGTGGGTCTCGATACCATGGGCCAGTCCGTTGATTCCTCGGCTATCATCTGCACATCCGGGAACCTCCTGTAAACCGCCTCGTTCAGCGACTTCATGAGGTCAATGGCCTCGAGGTTCTCCCTGCCTCCGTATCTGTTGGGTATCCACTCGCCGCTCTTCCTCGAATAGTCGAGATAGAGCATGGAGGCCACTGCGTCAACGCGCAGCCCATCCGCGTGGTATTTGTCCAGCCAGAAAAGGGCGTTGCTTAACAGAAATGACCTGACCTCGCTCCTTTCGTAGTTGAATATGGAACTGCCCCAGTCAGGGTGAAAGCCTTTTCGCGGGTCCGCGTGCTCGTAAAGGTGCGTGCCGTCGAAAAAGGCAAGCCCGTGTTCGTCAGCCGGGAAGTGAGACGGCACCCAGTCGAGTATGACGGCTATGTTGTTTTGATGCATGATGTCAATGAAGTACATGAAGTCCTCAGGGGCGCCGTAACGGGCCGTGGGCGCGAAATACCCTGTTGTCTGGTAGCCCCATGACCCGTAAAACGGATGCTCCATCACAGGAAGCAGTTCCACATGCGTGAAACCCATGTCCGACACATATGCCGCGAGCTTATGTGCGATTTCCCGGTAGGCGAGGGGCCGGTTCCCATCCTCAGGCACCCGCATCCATGAGCCTAAGTGAACCTCGTATATGGATATGGGCGCGTTGAGCGAGTTCTGCCCGCTCCGAGTCCGCAGCCATTCTTCGTCAGACCACTTGTAGTCCGGGTTCCACACTACCGAGGCGGTCTTGGGAGGTTCCTCCCAAAAGAACGCGAAAGGGTCGCCCTTTTTCACAGTGTAGCCGCCGTATCTCGAGGTGAGCAGGTATTTGTACACAGAGCCTCTAACAACGCCGGGGATGAACCCCTCCCATATCCCGGACCAGTCGTCACGCACCTTGAGAGGGTGCGAGTTTCCGTCCCAGCCGTTGAAGTCCCCGATGACCGATACGCTTACCGCGTCCGGCGCCCACACCGCGAAATGGGCGCCCTTTATGCCGTCAACATCCGCGACATGTGCGCCGAGCTTGTCGTAAAGGCTTGTGTGCCTGCCTTCCTTGAAAAGGTATATGTCAAAGTCAGTGAGGGTGCTCCTGCCGTATATGACGGTTGTTTTTTTCATGTGTAAACCAGACCGCTCCTGCGGATTCGCTCTTATCTTATATAACATTGAATGCGACTTGTAAAAAACTTTTTACCAGCGTATCGCTTCCCTGTATAGATTGGCGTGAAATCCGCATGTTGATTTATATGTGCATCATGCACATATAACT
>CAYIRV010000101.1:0-6463 GCA_964365865.1 uncultured Thermodesulfobacteriota bacterium
TCTTCGAGCTTGAAGGGCTTTATTACGGCCTCTATCTTCTTCATTACGAAGCCCCCTTTACTTGCCGAACACATTGAAGTCAATGTCAACCTGCACGGTGACGGTGTCCGCAACGCCGGCGATCTTGTCGTTCAACTGGTTGACATACGCGAATATCACGCTCGTATTGGGCGCGAACTTCCATGCCGCGCCGTAGCTCAATGTCCCGTAGCCGCTCTTTCCGCCCATGTAGTCAACAGCGAGCCAGAGGTTCTCGGAAATCTCGCTCATGGTCCTCTCCCAGCACACGAGCGCGCCGTCCTTGGACGCTTTGCCGTTCTCGTCTAAGAGGAGTTTCTTGTTGCCCGTGTAGTAGCCGAGCGAGAACTTACCAGCGGCTCCGAGGGTCTTGGCGAGCTTCGCGTGGTAGATGTTGGCGTCTGTTGTATCCTTCTTTGTCCCGAACATGTATCCGCCAACGGCGAACTGGGGCGAGAATTCTCCGAACGCGTTCTCCGGCACGCCGAACTTTGCGTTGAAGTACATCGGGTAGGCGTCGAGTGTCCCGTAGCCCGCAATGTGGTCGAAGCCGACTTCGAGGTTTGCCTTTTCATACGGCAGAACCCCTGTGGTGAGACCGAGGTTCGTTACGGTATTGGGCCGCGCCTTATTCACCTCGTCCTTTTTTGCAGGCACATACATGTCCGAGGTCAGATGGAAAACCCCGTAAGCCTGCACATCGGCCGAAGGCGACCAGATGTGCGTTGTCGGTGTCGCCTCAGCATTAGTGAAGGCCCCGCCGATAATCAATGCCGCTCCTGTTAGAATTGCCGCGATTCTCTTCTTCATTTCTTCTCTTCCTCCCGTATGATGTTTTTTGTTGTGAGGGGGAAAAATAGGCGCCTCCCCCCTTTGAGGTAAAGGCGCCGTTGCCTTTTGTGCTTCTAACAAGATTAATGCAACAGGGGTGCCAATTGCAAAAACTTAGCAAAAATAGTTTGTTTCAAGATTTGGGCTAAATCTCAGCCCCTTATCCTGCCTTAATTTTAATCAGACGAGATTGTTAATCAGCCAGCCTCAAGAACCTCGATATCAGGGTCTCGCAGTATTTGTGGAGCGCAGGCATATGAACAGCCGTTTCTTTGATGATTCTCTCAGGGACAATGTATTTGCGGACGGACTTAAGCTCGGCATCGTTGACGCAGAGCCAGTCTTTTATCATATTGTCCGTTACTTCAAGATGGAACTGGAGGCCGTAGGCCCTTTTGCCGACGCGGAACATCTGATGCGGGAAAAGCCCTGATTCAGCGAGGTTCGCGCCTCCTTTAGGCACATCGAATGTGTCGCCGTGCCACTGGAATACCGTAAACTCCTTCGGAAAGCCCTTCATGAGCGCGTCCTTTGCCCCTTCATCAGTCAGCCTGACCTTGTACCAGCCTATTTCCTTTTTATTTCCCTTATACACATCCGCGCCCGCGGCCTTTGCGAGGAGTTGGGAGCCGAGGCATATGCCCAAGAGCGGCACATCGCGCTTAATAGCGCCTTCAATGAGCTTAAGCTCCTTTGTTATAAACGGGTATTTGTCCTCCTCGTAAACACCCATAGGGCCGCCGAGCACCACAATTGCCGAATAGCCTTTTAGAGACGCAGGCACGGCCTGATTTTTGAATATCTTGAGATATGTCAGGTTATAGCCCGCCTTTTTAAACAGCGGCCCCATGGCGCCCATATCCTCGCAAGCAACATGCTGGAGCACGAGCGCGTTTTTCATATATACAGCGCGTCATAACTTCGCATACCCGCGTTGCTCCTCATCTCGTCGTTGCGGCGTATACATTAATACGCCTCACTCCTCGCTATCGTCGCGCCTTGGTCTGCTTTGTTCTGACGCGCTGTGTTGGCAATTACTAATGTCGCTGTGTATAATTACAATCCTTTGCTAAAGCCGAGCCTCTCCTTGCCCTCTAATGCGAGTATTAGGAACTCGGCGACATCCTTCATGGTCTTGCGCCTGTCCATGCTGATTTTCCTTATGCGGACGAAGGCTTCATTCTCGTTAAGTCCCTCTTTTTCCATAAGCAGGCCCTTTGCCTTCTCTATAATCTTCATTGCCTCGATTGCGTCCTTGAGCACTGCGTTCTCCTTTCTGAGGGCCTCGAACTCCTTAAAACGCGAGAACGCCACCTCAACCGCAGGGAGAATTTGCTCCTGTTTTACGGGTTTTACGAGATACGCCATTATGCCCGCCTCAGCGGCCGCGTGTATGGTCTTCTCATCGTCATACGCGGTAAGAAGCACGACAGCCGTGGGGCAGGATTTGCTTATCTCGATTGCGGCCTCGATGCCGTCCTTTACAGGCATCTTATAGTCCATGATTATAAGCTCCGGGGCCTTAGCCTTGCATATTTCAATTGCCTCGGCGCCGTTAGCCCCTGTTGCAATGACATTAAGCCCGGCTTCCTCTGCCATTGCCTTAATGAGCTTAAGCTCGGAAACATTGTCGTCAACTATGGCGATATTCCTCATGCCATAGGGCTATTGAAGCAAATACAATGCCAAGACGATTAAGCGTGGTTTTCCGCGATTGCCCGGGCATGAGCGCAGGAATGGTGATTAGTTTTTGGCGGGGTGGTGATTAATTTTTAGGCAGGGGACTGTAATGCCTTAACAATTGATTTAAAAATATATTGCGGATTTTTGTCAATTTAGAGGAGTTTTCAGACCGCAACCACCACCTGCATTTTTTTCTTTCTCACGGCCTTCTGGTCCTCGGCCCACAGCCAAGCTGTAATAGCCTCCTTGATGTTCTCAAGGGCCTCTTTTTCGTCCCTGCCCTGAGAAACACAGCCCGGCAGGGACGGACACTCTGCCACAATCCAGCCGTCTTCAGCCTTTTCGAGCGCTACATGGAAAATCATAAAAGCCTCCCTTAATGAAAATATACCATAGCGCTATGACAGCAGTAAACCTAAAAGAAGCCCTGAGCCACGCCCGTTGAAGGCAGGACAGGCTTAAAGCCGTATAGCCCTTCCCCCTTTCGTAAAGGGGGACTAAGGGGGATTTAATGGTTTGCTTGCCTTGCCGTAAACCTCGATATACTTTTTAGCGGCCTCCTGCCATGAAAATTCCTCTTTCATGGCGTTTTTGACGAGCGCCTCCCATGCGTTTTTGTCTTTAAAGGCAGAAAGCGCCTCCCTGACCTTTTCCAAGAGAGAGTCTTTTGAATAATCCGCGAACTTAAAGCCTGTGGCGTCCCTGCCTGTTGAAACATCCCGGACAGTGTCGTTCAGGCCGCCTGTTGCGCGGACTACGGGGATTGTGCCGTACTTCATGCAGTAAATCTGATTCAGGCCGCACGGCTCGAACCTCGATGGCATGAGAAATATATCCGAGCCTGCCGTAACGAGGTGCGAGAGCTTGACATCAAAGCCGAACCTGAAGGAGAGTTTGTCCGGATATTTCTTAGCCTCTTCCTCGATGAGCTGTTTATATTTGGCCTCTCCTGCCCCGAGGATAACGAGCCTCAAGTCATTGTCCATAAGCTCAGGCATTGCCTCAAGGAGTATATCAAAGCCCTTCTGCTCGGTAAGCCTCGCCACAATGCCGAGGACAGGGACTGTTTTTTTGGACTTAAGGCCGAATTTTTTGAGCAGGTTTCTTTTGCAAGACAGCTTTCCCGCCATGTCCTCAGCCGAGAAATTCGCGGGTATAAGACTGTCTGTTTCAGGGTTCCAGAGTTTATAGTCAGCGCCGTTTAAAATCCCGTAGAGCCTGTCTTTTTTCCCTAAGAGCACGCCTTCGAGGCCGTTGCCGTTTTCAGGGGTCTGGATTTCCTTTGCGTATGTGGGGCTTACGGTCGTAACAGCGTCAGAGAACGCTATGCCTGCCTTAAGAAGACTCACCCTGCCCCAGAACTCGAGCCCTTCAGGGTTGAAAAGCGCAGGGGAGAGGCCGATAATATTATACTGCTCTGCCGGGAATAGGCCCTGATACGCTATGTTGTGGATTGTAAAGACAGAGGCGGTATTTGAGAAGTGAGGGTCTTTTGCGTATATGTCCTTGAGATATGCGCTCACAAGCCCTGTCTGCCAGTCGTTTGAGTGGATGATGTCCGCCTTTATCCGTCCGGTCTTTATGATTTCGAGCGCGCCCCTTGAGAAAAAAGAAAACCTTTCGAGGTTGTCGAAGTAGTCGCGGTCCTCCGTGCCGTAAAGGTGCGTCCTATCAAAAAACTCGTCGCATTCGAGAAAATAAACATCAACTCCTTCGAGGTCTGCCCTGAACACGCCCGCTTTTATGAGCCTTCCGCCAACAGGCACGGAAACTTCAAAGCCGGCGCTTTCGAGCCTTGCGCCAGACGCCCGCACATCCCTGTAGAGCGGGTGTATGAGGGTTACATTGCAACCTAATGCCTTGAGCGCAACGGGCAAGGCCCCTGCCACATCGGCAAGGCCGCCTGTCTTTGCAAAAGGGGCTGCCTCCGGAGATACGAATACAATGTCCTCTGCCATACGAAAGAGAAGGTAACAGAAAAAAAACCTTGTTTCAAGCCGTTTGATAAACGATAATAAATTACAGCTTTTTGCTTGGAAAAAAACCGCGCGCACAAAGGCGATAAATCAGATGCCGCTTAAATCCTTAAATCCGAAACAGCTCGAAGCAGTAACCCACCCCGGCGGCCCGCTCCTCATACTCGCGGGCGCAGGGAGCGGAAAGACAAAGGTCCTCACATCCCGGATAGCGTATCTCGTGCTCGAAAGAAGCGTGGGTCCTGAAAACATCCTTGCCGTAACATTCACGAACAAGGCCGCGGGCGAGATGCGCCAAAGGCTTAGGGCCTCATTGGGGGACAAGGCATCGCGGGTCTGGCTCGGCACATTCCACTCGATAGGGCTGAGGATTCTGAGGCAAGCGGGCGCGGCCGCGGGCATAAAGGACTGCCTCACGGTTTACGGGGACGACGACCAGCTCTCCCTCATAAAAGAGGTGCTCTCCGAGCTTAACCTGAGCGACAAGGCCACATCGGCCAAGGCCGTTAGCGCTCGAATCAATCAGGCAAAGAACGAAAACATCTGGCCGTCCGAATACCTCTCGTACGCGAACGATTTTTTCTCCGAAAGGGTCGCGAAAATCTACTCGCTTTACCAAAAGAGGCTCCTTGCCATGGACGCCGCTGACTTCGGGGACCTGATACTCAGGCCCATAAGGCTTTTAAGGGACAACGCGGAACTGCTCAAAGCCTATCAGGAGAGATTCAGCCACATACTCGTTGACGAATATCAGGACACGAACAAGGCTCAATACATACTCACGAACCTCCTTGCCTCAAACTCACGGAACATATTCGCCGTGGGCGACCCTGACCAGTCAATATACGGATGGAGGGGCGCGGATATAAAAAATATCCTCGACTTCAACCGCGACTACCATGACGCATCGGTCATAAGGCTCGAACAGAACTACCGCTCCACGGCCATGATACTCAATGCCGCCAATTCCGTTATAGAGAACAACCTGAAGCGCATGAAAAAGGCGCTCTGGACAAAAAACCCTGAAGGCCGGAAGGTCATATACCGCGAGGCCGGGGATGAATACATCGAGGCAGACTACTGCATGGCAACGCTCAAAAAGCTCATGCGTGAAGACAAGACAGCATCCTACAGGGACGCGGCCGTGTTCTACAGGACAAACGCCCAATCAAGGGTGTTCGAGGAGCGGCTTATAAGGGAGGGCATACCCTATACGGTTGTCGGCGGAGTCCGGTTCTACGACAGGAAGGAGATACGGGACGCTGTGGCGTATCTGAGGTTCACGGCCAACCTGTTTGACGCCGTGAGCTTCAAAAGGGTAGTGAACACGCCGCCAAGAAAGCTCGGGCCCGCGTCCATTGAAAAGGTCTATTCCATCGCAGGTCAGGGAGGGATTAACCTCCTCGACGCTATTATAGAGGCCAACGCACAGGGCCTCCTTAAAAACACGAACGCCGCTGAATTTATAAACGCCGTAAAAAACTTCAGGACCGGGCAGGGGAACTCAAGCCTGCATGAGCGGACGCTCAAGCTCCTCGAGGACTCCGGATATATGAGGATGTTTCAGGACGAGGGCACAGAGGAGGCATACGAGAGGCTCGAGAACCTCTTTGAGTTCATATCGGCCATAAAGGACTTTGAGGCCGCTAATCCAGGGGCCGCGCTCCCTGACTTTCTCGACCATGTGTCTCTCATAAGCGACATTGACCTGTATAAAGAGGAGACCGATAGGCTGACACTCATGACCATGCACTCGGCAAAAGGCCTTGAGTTCAAGGCCGTGTTCCTCACAGGGATGGAAGAGGGGCTTTTCCCGCACATGAGGTCTTTTGACGACCCGGCCGGACTCGAAGAGGAAAGAAGGCTCTGCTATGTGGGCATGACGAGGGCAAAAGAAAGGCTCTTCCTCACATCCGCCCGGCAGAGGGCCATATACGGCGAGCCTGAAAGAAGAA
>CAYIRV010000102.1:0-6463 GCA_964365865.1 uncultured Thermodesulfobacteriota bacterium
TACGAGACGCCTTTTGATAAACTGCAAAGAGTTACCGAATTAGTGAGCTAGTACAGCTGTCCCTATTTTTTTTAGGAACGAAATAATTTATGACATGGACATATCCAAGAGATTTATAAAATCAGGGAACCTCGGCAATTTAGAGGAAGAAATTATTGAGAAACAAATCCTCAAGGATGGCGCTATAACGCAGGCATGGAAGACAAGAAATCAATACTTTTAAGGCTCAGCCCGGAGGCCAAGGTAGGTCTCTTCGTGCTCGCGGGCATAGCGCTCCTCGCCTATATGTCTCTCAGGCTCGGGGGCATAAGGCTTGGAAGGGCCGAGGGCTACACCCTCCATGTAACCTTTGACTCTGCCGCTGGTCTCGACAAGGACGCATCCATACGGGTGGCAGGCGTGGAGGTCGGCAAGGTGAAGGAGATTGCGCTTAAGGACAGCAGGGCCCGTTTGACGCTACAGATAAACAAGGGCATGGAGATAAGAAAGGACTTTATGGCTGTCCTTACCACAAAGGGGCTCTTGGGCGAAAAATACTTGGAGCTTATACCCGGCACGCCCAACGCCCCGCTCCTCGAAGACGGCTCGGAGCTCACGCGCACCAAGACATATGTCGGCATGGATACGCTCATGACGCTTTTGAGCGAGGTGGCGGACGACCTTAAAAATGTGAGCGAAACCCTCGGCAAGGTCCTCGGGGGCTCGGAGGGAGAGGTAACCTTGCGGAACATCCTCAAGAGCATAGAGGCCATATCAGCCCAGCTCAATAAGACAATCGCGAACAACGACGAAAGACTCGACCGCATAATGACCAATCTCGACGAGTTCGCCGCCCTTATGAGGAACGAAGGCCCGCAGGTGACAACAGGGCTGAAACAGGCCGTTGAGACCGCTCGGGACGCCATGTCAGATATATCGGAGAACTTCAATAAGCTCGTAAACGAAAACAGGGGCGGTTTGAAGGAAGGGGTTGACAATCTGAGGCTCGCCTCCCTCAAGCTTCAGGAGGCAATGGACAACCTCAACAAGATTACTAAGGAGACAGGCCCGAGGCTCTCCGAGGCCACCGGCACATTCGGCAATATAGCCAAAAAGATAGACGCGGGCGAAGGCACGCTCGGAAAGCTCATAAACGACCCGTCCATGCACGAGAATATCAATAAGGCCATAACCGGCGTGAATAAATACATCGAAAAGGCCGAGAGCATACACACATACCTTGGCTACAGGCCCGAGTATCTCTTTGACGCAAAGGACGCCAAGAGCTACTTCACCCTGAAGATACAGCCCAAGAGCGATAAATACTACCTCATAGAGGTCATTGACGACCCGTCAGGCAAGAGAAGGAAGGAGACGAGGGATACCACCGCCGGAGGCGCCACGACAACGATAACCGAGGTCAAGACATCGGACTCGCTTAAGTTCAGCGCCCAAATCGCAAAGGGCTTCGGGAACCTCACGCTGAGAGCAGGCATAATAGAATCAACGGGCGGGGCCGGCATTGACTACTATATGTTCAGGAAAAAGGCGAGGCTCACGCTCGAGGCCTTTGACTTCAACAAAAAAGGCGGGGCCCACGCAAAGGCGGGCGTGAACATATACCTCGGAAAATACTTCTATCTGACCGCCGGCGCAGACGACTTTGCGAACAAGGACGATAGCTCGGCCTACGCCGGCATCGGGTTCCAGTTCGAAGACGAAGACATAAAATACCTCCTCGGAAGCGTCCCGTCCGTGTCAGTCCAGTGAAACAGGTTGACCGGAGGGCGGGTTAATGTTAAAATTCCCCGCTAAAACCGCGGGGAATTTGACAAGTAAGGAACTTTACGATTGTAATTCGCTCGCTTTGCTCGCTATGCTTGTTAAAAAAATACACGCTCATTCGCAGCGAAAATACATATTAAAAGAGGTTTTTAGATGGCAGGCAAGAACGCGGCTCCCCCTCGCCCTCCCCTCTCCCCTTTGGGGAGAGGATTAAGGAGAGGGGGAATGGCAGGCAAGGCAAAGGCTGTTGCAAAGACAATCGGCGTTATAGGCGGGAGCGGCCTATATGAGATGGAGGGGCTTACATCCGTTAAGGCCGTGAGGGTCAAGACGCCTTTCGGCGACCCGTCGGACGAGTATATGACGGGAATGCTCGGGGATGTGAGGCTCGTGTTCCTGCCGAGGCACGGGCGCGGACACAGGAAGCTTCCTTCCGAGGTCAACTACAGGGCCAACATATACGGCATGAAGAAGCTCGGAGTGGAGTGGCTCATATCCGTGTCAGCCGTAGGCTCCATGAAAGAGGAGATAAAGCCCGGGCACATGGTAATCGTTGACCAGTTTTTCGACCGCACGAAGGGGAGGGCCTCGACATTTTTCGGGGACGGCATAGTGGGGCATGTGGAGTTCGCGGACCCTGTATGCTCCGAGCTTGGGGCCGTGCTCTACGATGCGGCAAAGGCCGCGGGCGCCGTTGTGCACAGGGGCGGGACATATCTCTGCATAGAGGGGCCGCAGTTTTCCACGAGGGCCGAATCCAACATATACAGGAAATGGGGCGTTGATGTGATAGGAATGACCAACATACCAGAGGCCAAGCTCGCGCGCGAGGCTGAGATTTGCTACGCGACCATAGCGCTTTCAACAGACTATGACTGCTGGCATGTGTCTGAGGAGAGCGTTACCATAGAGATGATACTCGATACGATAAAGAAGAATGTCTCGACCGCAAAGGAGATTATAAGGAGGGCCGCGCCGGCGATATCTCCGGCGCGGGGGTGCAGATGCCCAAGCGCGCTCTCTAATGCGGTGATAACGGACAAAAAGGCCATACCTTCAAAGACATTCAAGAGGCTTGAGCTTCTTCTCGGAAAATATGCCGGTAAAGGTTCAGGGGGCAAACCTGAACCCGCAGGGGGCAGGTGATGCCGGTTCTTGTGGTGGGTTCGGTTGCGTTTGACACGGTGGAGACGCCTTTTGGAAAGGCCGAGGAGGTGCTCGGCGGGTCCGCGGCTTACTTTTCCACATCAGCGAGCTACTTTACGGATGTCAGGCTCGTGGCAGTGGTTGGCACGGATTTTCCGGACATACACATCGAGAGGCTTAAGTCCCGCGGCATAGATGTCGAGGGGCTTAAAAAAATGCCGGGCAGGACATTCAGGTGGCAGGGCAGGTATGACTATGACCTCAATCAGGCGCATACCATAAAGACAGAGCTTAATGTCTTCAGCTCCTTTAATCCCGAGCTTCCTGCGGCCTACAGGTCTTCGGAATATGTATTCCTCGCGAACATTGACCCTGAGCTTCAGTTTAAGGTGCTTGAGCAGGTGGAAAATCCGCGCCTGATTGCGTGCGACACCATGAACTTCTGGATAGAGGGCAAACCCGACGCGCTTAAGAGGCTCTTGAAAAGGGTCGAGGTGTTTGTCATAAACGAGGGGGAGGCCCGGCAGTTAGCCGGGTGCGCCTCGCTTGTGAAGGCGGCCAAGGAAATCCTCAAGCAGGGGCCCAAGACCCTCATCATAAAGCGGGGGGAGTATGGGGCCGTCATGTTCAATGGAGGCTCGATATTCTCCGCCCCGGCCTATCCGCTCGAGGAGATATACGACCCCACGGGCGCAGGGGACAGCTTCGCCGGAGGGTTGGTGGGCTATATAGCGAACACAGGGGATTTGAGCGAGAAAAACATGAGGAAGGCCATCGTATTCGGGAGCGTCATGGCATCATTCAATGTCGAGGCCTTCAGCCTCGATAGGCTTTCAACGCTCACATTCAACGAGATAAAGGCGCGCTACAACGAGTTCAAGAGGTTGACCCATTTTGAAGATATATGATATGTTAAATATGCCTGAAAATATGATAGTTCCCACGCTCCAGCGTGGGAACTATGGTCCTGCCCTCTGCATGAAGACAACCGTTAGATATATCCTTTTAATCGCCATAGCCGCGGCCGCGGTCTCCTGCGGGCCTACTCTCGCGGAGAGGAAGGAGAAGTCCTCCATACACTACAGGCTCGGTGTGGTGCACCTTAACGAAAGGAAGTTCCCCGAAGCCCTTAAGGAGCTTACCGAAGCGGTCGCGACATACCCCGAAGACCCGTCTTATCATAACGCCCTCGGGCTCGCGTACTTCGCGCGGAGGATGAACAAAGAGGCGTTGACGCACATGTTGGAGGCCGTGAGGCTTGACCCTAAGTTTTCCGAGGCCCACGCGAACCTGCCCGCTGTTTACATCGCCGAGGGCCGGTGGGACAACGCCATTGCCGAGGCCAAGACCGCCATGGACAACATCTTCTACCGGACGCCGGAAATCGCCGCCTACAACATGGGCCGGGCTTATTTCTTAAAGCACGACTACAGGGCCGCGGCCGAGGCCTTTAAAAAGGCGGTAGAGTCCAACGCCAACTACCCGGACGCGCACTACAGCTTGGGGCAGGCTTACGACAAGCTTAACAACGCGAGAGGCGCGATAGAGGCTTACGAAAGGGCGGTCAGGATTGCCCCGGATTATGTTGACGCCCACTACGGTCTCGGCCTCGCGTACATAAAAGAGAAGAACATGGCGGCTGCGAGGAAGTCCTTTGAAAAGGTCATCGGGCTCGCTCCAGAGAGCGACATGGCGCGCGAATCAAGGGATTACATAAACCTTTTGACGAAGTAGCAGAGGATAGTGGTTAGAGGATAGCGACTGTGCGTTGACCACTCTTCACTTGGCACTTTTATTATGGAAAGCCCCGGGGAATATCTGAAGAGGGAAAGGGAACTGAGGGGGACATCCCTTACAGCCGTTTATGAGGCGATAAGGGTGCCGAAGAAGTATCTCGACGCTATCGAGGCCGACGAATATGACGCCCTCCCCCATCCCACATTCGTAAAGGGCTTTATCAAGAGCTACTGCCGGCACTTAGGGCTTGATGAGACAGAGGCTGTCCTTAAGTACGAGATGTACATAAGGGAGCGCGCGGAAAAGGCGGCCGAGACCCGCAGGCACGAGGCGCCGGCAAAGAAGGGATTCTTCCCCGGCATAACGCCGGTCATATCAAAGGAAAGGCTCTATGTGGCGGCCGCGGCCGCGTTCGCCGTCATAGTCGCTGTATTTTACCTCGTTGCGACACGGAGGGCGGCCGCACCGCCTTCCATGCAAACAACGGCTGTAGAAGAGCCGCAGACCCGGCCTGCGGCTGTCGAGGCGCCGGGCGCGGCCCAGCAGCAGCCGGCTGCCGGACACACCTTGGATGTAAAGGCCACGGAACTCGTGTGGATTAAGTTAAGGATAGACAACGGAGAACCGTTCGATGTTATACTGCATAGAGGCGAAAGGATAGTCTGGAAGGCGCGGGATGCGTTTTCGTTAGTGGTGGGCAACGCCGGGGGCGTGGAGATGACATACGACGGGATGTTGCTTAAGCCCTTCGGCAAATCAGGCGAGGTGGTAAACTTCAAGCTTCCTGCAACCCCACTTAATCCCCCCCTTGTCAAGGGGGGGGTAGGGGGGGTTGCAAAGAACGGGGCATAGCCGATGGAAACGCTGACAAGGTGCAGAAAATGCGGCAAGAAGATGAAGTCAACGCGCGTGGACGATTACAGAATCAAGGTCTCCTGCACATGCGGGTTCACCGAATACAGGACAGCCCCTACCACGAGCAAGGCCATAAACCCGCATTTTTCAAAGGAGAGCATACTCCCGCTCGGGCTTGATGAGGGCGGCAGGTTCTTCCTCGCCGTTGAAAAGGCCGACAGGGAGAAGAAGGAGATAATAACGCTCGAGGAGATAAGCATGCTCTCCTCTTCGGACTACGACCTCGCCCCTGTCTTGAGGGCGGTTTGCGACAAGACGGCAAGGAGGCTCGGGGTTGATATATGCTCAATATACCTCTGGGACGGCGAATACCTCGTGCTCAGGGGCACATACGGCCTTGCGGAGGAGGCGGTCGGCAAGGCGCGGCTCAAGCTCGGCGAGGGCATAACAGGCTCGGCTGTGAAGGAAAAAAGGCCGCTGCTCATTGACGACATATCAAAGGATGCGAGGTACAGGTTTTTCCCTGAAACAAAAGAGGAGCAGTATAAGATAAAGACCATGTATTCTTACCCCATTTTCTCCGGCGGCGAGCCGTTCGGCGTCCTGAACGCACAGACCGTCGTGACCAGGGTTTTTACCGACGACGAGAAGTATTTTGTCTCCGTTGTGGCTAACCTGATACTCGGGGCCGTAAAGATGAGGAAAAGACAGTAAACCGTTCAGCCTGCCTGATATTAAAAAACTGTTTCACTCCGTGTTGCTTCCTTAATTTAAGAATGCGCCTTCAAAAATCTTTCCTGAACCTCCGCCGCCTCTTTAAAGACATCCCATCCTCTGTTGCGTTTGTGTGCGGCGGAAGGGGCGCCTCCCCTGCGCAGGCCGCGCTCGCAGTGTTCGTGATATTGGCTGCCGCGGCCTATATGGCCTATCTTTACTACGGTCAGGGCAACCCCCCCATCCC
>CAYIRV010000103.1:0-6440 GCA_964365865.1 uncultured Thermodesulfobacteriota bacterium
AATTGTCCCCACGCACGTGGGGGTGAACCGTGCAACGTCAGCGCCCTCGGGAGTCAGCGCCAATTGTCCCCACGCACGTGGGGGTGAACCGTCTGGCACTACACAGCCGGGGTGGGTCTGGCAATTGTCCCCACGCACGTGGGGGTGAACCGCCTAGGAGGCACGTTTTAGATGAGTGCAGCACATTGTCCCCACGCACGTGGGGGTGAACCGCCCTATTTAGGGATATTTTGAAAATAGATTTTATTGTCCCCACGCACGTGGGGGTGAACCGCTGGGGATCGGCGAAATGAACGTGGTTGGAGAATTGTCCCCACGCACGTGGGGGTGAACCGACGACATCGGGCACGAATCGATACAAAGTCACATTGTCCCCACGCACGTGGGGGTGAACCGAGCAAGTTCGCTCGATCATATCTATTAGGTAAATTGTCCCCACGCACGTGGGGGTGAACCGGAGCCAACTAGCTATGAATGACTTAAGGAAGAAGTTGTCCCCACGCACGTGGGGGTGAACCGGCCGAGCAGATAGCGGTAGGGTATAATTTACCGTTGTCCCCACGCACGTGGGGGTGAACCGATAAGTTAAACCCTTCAACTCTTTTCTTGCGGGAGCAACCCCACCTTAATTAAGGGGGGGTTGCTCCCGCAAGAGGATTTCTGGAGTTCGTTTCCCGTCCCGTCCGAAATAACATGCCTTCCCTGAAATCAAAAAGCCCCCTTCTGGGGGCTTTTGTGTTTTATTATCAAGTTAAATCTTTTGGCCTATGCCTGAAGCGCGATGGCGCCTCCCGCGTAACTCCAGCCAATATCTTCTTCTGCCGCGCTCTCTTTCGCGGGGTTTTCCGTAAACTGCCATCTGTGCGGCCTTGCGAGGATTTGCTGAACGAGCCTGAAGTTGAGCGAATGGCCTGACCTGTGGGCTATGAGCCTTCCTATGATAGGCGCGCCGACAAGGGATATGTCGCCCATCATGTCGAGAACCTTATGCCTTACGAACTCATCCGGATACCTGAGACCTTCCTCGTTAAGAATTTTCTTGTCATCGCCTATTACAACGACATTCTTAAGCGAGCCTCCCTTGGCGAATCCGTTTCTGCGGAGCATCTCGACATCCCTCAAAAAACCGAATGTCCTTGCGCTGCCGACCTCGTCCCTGAACACCTCTTTTGAGAAAAGCCCAGAGAAGGTCTGCTTGTCGAGATACCTGTGGGAAAAGTCAATGCTGTAGTCAATCGTAAGCCCTGTATCGTCGGAAGGCAGGAGGAGCACATACTTGTCTTCCTCATAAACCTTTATGGGCCTTTTTACAACGAGGTATTTCCGTTTCTTGGGCAGAGTCCTTATGCCTGCGGCCTGCAGCATCCCGATAAACTCCGCGGCGCTTCCATCGAGTATCGGCACCTCAGGGCCGTCGAGCTCGATTATCGCGTTGTCAATACCGAGTCCGTAGAACGCCGCGAGGAGATGCTCGACAGTTGACACTGACGCGCCCTTTACCCCGAGCGTGGTGGCGTAAGCTGTTGCAACCACATTGGAGTTAGATGCCTTGATATTGGGGGAATCCGGTATATCCGTCCTCTTGAACACTATGCCTGTATCCTCTTTTGCGGGAAGAATCCGGACATTGGCATGGCAACCTGTATGAAGACCTATGCCTGAGAAGCTTATTATATCTTTTGGCGTTTGCTGGAACATAATAAGCTTATAGATAAGCAAAAAATGTGCCGTTAGCCATAAATACATATAAATCAACATGTTAGGTAGTAAGAACATGCTATTCCTTTGTATTAAAAATGCAACAAACTTGCAAAATGTCTCATTTTAGCAACATGAGCGCTTGGAAAACAGATACAGGATGAGGGATATGGGCCGAAGGTTTTATTGGTAACCTTAGCCAGCCTCCATCAGTATCTCTATCACCGCTTCATCCTCCATCTGGCCGAACTCCATGTAGAGCTGGCTTACGGCAAAGAACGGTTCGGGTTTAAGAGGGCAGATAACGCGGTTTACCTCAGGCATTGATTCTATGCGTATGACCGTGTCCTCAGGGCCCCCGGGGATTGCCGCGATAATCTTTTTTGCGCCCTCTGCATAAGCGGCCCGTATGGCTGAAACCATTGTGGAGCCTGTTGCAAGGCCGTCGTCAACTATGATTACCGTCCTGCCTGTTAGCGGGATTTTCTTCTTTACCTTTCTGTAGTTCTTAAGCCTTTTCCTGAGCGCGGAAAGACGCTCTCTTTTTTCAGTCTCGATATACGGCTCTCCCACATTGAGCATTGAAAGCGCGGGTTTATTAAGGTACACGAGGCCGTCTTCCGTAATTGCGCCAATGGCGAACTCAGGGTTGTCCGGGGCGCGGAGCTTTCCCGCCATGAGCACATCAAGGCCGCAACCGAGCCTTTTTGCCACTTCATAGGCCACAACAACCCCGCCCCTCGGAAGACCAACGACAACAGGGTTTTCAGCCTCAATGCCCTGAATCTCTTTTATAATCTGCCCGGCGAGAATTTCCCCTGCCTCAATCCTGTCAGAATATATATCAGGCGCTGTCTTCACTGCAGTCCTCTGATAATAGCTTAATCCAAGGATGGCCTTTGTCAAGGCTGAAACCCCGGGAAACGCCCTGCCATAAGACTTGCCTTTTGAGCTTCTTTTGTGGTTATATCCCTGATAGTTTCAGCAAGGAGAGCCATGTTAGCTAAGACCATAGCCGAAGATATCGCCGGGTTCGGCATAGGGCTCAAGTTTTCCGATTTGCCGGGCACGGTTGTCCACGAGGCAAAGAGGAGAATCATTGACGCCTTGGGGTGCGCCATGGGCGCATACAACTCCCCTTTGCTCCACGCGCTCAGGAAGTCTGCCCAGACGGTCAAAGACGGCAACAAGTCGAGCATCATAGGGTGCGGCCCCTGCTATTCGCCTGACTTTGCGGCCTTTGCCAACGGCGCGATGATAAGGTATCTGGACTTCAACGACACGTACCTTTCAAAGGAACCCGCGCATCCTTCTGACAACATAGCGGCGTGTCTCGCGGCTTCCGAGGCCGAGGGAAAAAGCGGAAAGGACTTTATAACGGCGGTTGTCGCGGCATACGAAGTGCAGATGAGGCTGTGCGACGCGGCGTCATTGAGGCTAAAGGGTTTTGACCATGTAACATACGGCGCGTTTTCATCTACGCTCGCGGCCTCGATGCTTTTTGGCCTTGATAAGAAAGAGACTGTCCATGCCT
Source organism: uncultured Thermodesulfobacteriota bacterium (assembly GCA_964365865.1). Taxonomy (GTDB): domain Bacteria; phylum Desulfobacterota; class GWC2-55-46; order GWC2-55-46; family GWC2-55-46; genus CAYIRV01. The sequence continues at coordinate 3,233 of CAYIRV010000103.1, forward strand.
TGGGCATGGCCGGGGCAGCCTCGCCGCGCCTGAGGCAGACGCGCGCGGGAGAAATCTCCATGTGGAAGGGATGCGCGTTCGCCGACATAGCGAGGAACGCGGTCTTTTACGCAACACTCGCAAAGGCAGGCATTACAGGGCCGTCTCCTGTATTCGAGGGAGAGTTCGGCCTCTTTAAGGTCATAACAGGGGAGTTCGCGCTCAAGGGTTTGGCAAAGGCCGTTGCCGCAGGCAAATTCAAGCTCCCTGAAAGCTATATCAAGTATTACCCTGCGGAATATCACGCCCAGTCGGCCATTACCGCGGCCATAGAACTCTCAGAGGAAATCGAGGACATCGAAAATATCAAGTCAATCACGGTTGACACCTTTACGGCCGCATATGAGATAATAGGCTCAGGCGCGGAAAAATTCAGGCCAAAAACCCGCGAGACCGCTGACCACAGCATGCCGTTCATCGTTGCCTCAGCCATACTCGACAGGGATATAACGGTTGACAGCTTCAGCCCTGAAAGGCTGAGTGACGCCCGGCTCACAAGCCTCATGGATAAAATAACAATAAAAAAAGACAAGGCCCTCGACGCCATGTATCCTGAGGCAATGCCCAACAGGGTCGAGGCTGTCTTAAACACAGGCGAGTTCTTATCCAAAGAGGTCATCTATCCAAAGGGCCATCCCAAAAACGCGCTTACAGACCGCGAGGTGGAGGAGAAGTTCAAAAGGCTCAGTGCATGGTATTTCACGGACAAAGAGGCATCCGAGGTTTTATCGTCCCTATGGGGCATTGAGAATGTAAAGGAGATGTTCGAGGTTACACGGCTTTTTGCAAGGGCCGGAAAGTGATATGGAGAGAAGCCCCGGCAGGCTTATAAAACGGGGAACGCTCGTTCTGCCCGGCGTTTATGACGGCCTCAGCGCCATGCTCGCTGAAAAGGCCGGCTTTAAGGCAGTCTATATTTCAGGGGCAGGTCTTTCAAACTCGCGCGGACTGCCTGATACAGGAGTTTTAAGCCAAGCTGATTTCATAAGGCTCGTATCATATATAATCAGCGCAATATCAATACCCGCTGTCGTTGACGCTGATATTGGTTTTGGCGGCGCGGCGGAGGTGAAAAAGACAGTCAGGCTCCTCGAAGGAGTTGGCGCTTGGGGCATACAGCTCGAAGACCAAGTATGGCCAAAGAGGTGCGGACATCTTGAGGGTAAGACGCTAATAAGCGCTCAGACGTTCGCAAAAAAGCTCAAGGCCGCGTCTTCAGCGAGGAAGAAAAAGGGGTTCCTCATAATAGCCCGGACAGACGCAAGGGCAGTCGAGGGCATTGAGGCAGCCGTAGAGCGCGCGCTCATATACAAAAATGCCGGGGCTGACATCATATTCCCGGAGGCGCTCGAAAACAGAGGCGAGTTCCTGCTCTTTTCAAAGGTTGTCAAAGGGCCTCTCATGGCTAATATGACCGAGTTCGGCAAGACCCCTTATATTAGCGCAAAGGAGTTTAACAGACTCGGGTATTCAATGGTGCTCTTTCCCATGACCGCGCTCCGAGTTGCGGCCAAGGCAGTTGAAAACGCGTATAAGACCCTTAAGCTCAAGGGAACGCAGAAGGGGTTGCTCAAATCCATGCAGACAAGGAAGGAGTTGTATAAGCTCCTTAAATACAAGCCGTGCTGAGGCAGGGTTGCGATTAACGACGGAGGGTTTTGATGGGAGTCATACAAGGGTTTGACCCGTTTAAGATACTTAAGGAGGCGCTCAAGAACGGCGGGGAGTTCGCTGATATTTATGTAGAGGACACGGCAAACACATCCATTGTCTGCGAGGACAATAAGATTGAGAAGGTGATCTCAGGCAGGGACTTGGGCGCGGGCATCAGGGTAATAACCGCTTACAAGACCTTTTACGCGTATACCAACGAGCTTACTGAAAAGGCGCTCCTTGAGGCCGCAGGCATAGTCGCAAAGGGCGTGAGAGGCTCTTCTCCGGCTGCGGACATCGGGCCTGTTTCGAGGAATACGGCTAAACCGCTTTTACTGAAGACGCCGCCGCAAGCCGCGCCTCTTTCGGACAAGGTGGAGCTTGTTACAAGGGCTGAGAAGGCCGCTTACGCTGTTGATGAGAGGATACGGCAGGTCAGGGTCGTATACGGCGACGGGTTCAGGAGAATCGGGGTAGCCAATTCGCTCGGTGAATGGACAGAGGAGGAAAGGACCGGCCTCGTTTTTTTTGTGAGCGCTGTTTCAAAGCAAGGGGATGTGGTGCAGACCGGGTACGAGCCTGTCGGAGGCTCTGTGGGCCTTGAAATATTCGAGGAAAGCTTGCCTGAGCTTGTGGCTGAAATAGCGGCAAAGAGGGCCGTTATGATGCTAAAGGCGAGGAGGGCGCCGGGAGGAAGGATGGCGGTCGTTCTTTCGAGCGAGGCCGGCGGCACGATGATACACGAGGCAGTCGGCCACGGCCTTGAGGCGGATTTAGCCATGCAGAACCTATCGGTATATTCAGGCAAGCTCGGGGAAAAGGTCGCGTCTTCCATAATAACCGTAATAGACGACGGCACTGTGCCGTACAAAAGAGGGACATCGTTCTTTGACGACGAGGCCACGCCCATGCAAAGGACTGTGCTCGTTCAGGACGGGGTGCTTAAGAGCTACATGTATGACAGGCTCCATGCAATGAAGGCAGGGGTGAAATCAACAGGCAACGGCAGGCGGGAGTCCTATCATCACAGGCCAATACCGAGGATGAGGAACACGATGATAGTTCAAGGAAAGACAGACCCTCAGGAAATCATAAGGTCAATTGACAAGGGGCTTTTCGTAAGGAAGATGGGGGGAGGGCAGGTAAACACAGTGAACGGTGACTTTGTGTTTGAGGTTACAGAGGGATATATGATAGAGAAAGGCGCCGTATGCGAGCCTGTCCGTGGCGCTACTCTTACCGGGAACGGGCCGGAGGTGCTTAAGACAATAGATATGGTCGGGACAGACCTCGGTTTCGCCATAGGGACCTGCGGCAAGGACGCTCAAGGCGTGCCTGTCTCAGACGCGCAGCCGACATTAAGGCTCCCTGAAATTATAGTCGGCGGCGGCGTTGGTTAAGTTACGGGTTTAAAGCCCCTTGGGGTCGCCACAGTCATGCTCTTGCCTTGATGATGAAGAATAAATGGGATGTGTCCCTAATTATTACTATCAAGCTTGCGCTCTATCCTCAAAAT
>CAYIRV010000104.1:0-6405 GCA_964365865.1 uncultured Thermodesulfobacteriota bacterium
TGTCGGCGTTAAGGCAGTCATATACAGACACCCCGCCTTCACTCATAGCCGTTGCCGAAACAAAGGCGGAGACCGCGTCCGCGTCCCATCTTGAACTCGAATCAATGTTCGCTGTCCCTATTGAATCGCGCATGAGCCTCTGAAAGAGGTACAACTCCTCGTTGGTGAGCCTTGCGCACGCAATCCCCCCGAGCCTTGCCGGAGGAGTCTGGCTTAAGTTGTCCTTGATTGCGGCTATGGCCTCGTCCCATTCAACAGGCACGAGCCTGCCGAGTTTTCTCAAGAGCGGGGTCTTAAGCCTGTCTTTGTTGTTTACGAAGTCAAACCCGAACCTTCCGCGCGCGCAAAGGGTTTCGCTGTTTATGCCCACCCCGAGTTGGGCCTTGGAGCGCATGACCACCCCGTCCCTTTCCTCTATGACGAGCCTGCACCCTGTGGCGCAGTACGGGCATACGGAGTCAGCGCCCTTTAAATCCCACGGCCTTGCCTTATATCTGTAAGGGAGCCTCATGAAACACCCGACCGGGCAGACCTCTATGCAGTTGCCGTCATGGTCGCAGTCGAGGAATCTCCTTAAAAAGCTCGTCTCCTCCTGATGGTCGCCCCTGTTCATGGAACCGAGCACATTGGCCCCGACGACCTCGCGGCACACGCGCACGCACTTCTGGCACTGGACGCACCTGTTGGAGTTCTTGACTATTACCGGGCTTAATATGTAGTCCTTTTCGTGGAACTTGAACTTTTTTTCGGTGTGCCGCCCTGTGCGCGGGCCGTACTTGTGGACAGCATCCTGAAGCTCGCATTCGCCGCCTTTGTCGCAAACAGGACAGTCGAGCGCGTGGTTGGCGAGCAGGAACTCCAAGACGCCGGCCCGGGCCGTGGCAACCTGCGGGGTGTCTGTGAGTATGGACATGCCGTGAAGCACCGGCGTTACGCACGATGGCTGGAGCTTTTTCTGCCCCTCTATCTCAACGAGGCACATCCTGCATGAACCTATGCCCATGAGGTCCGCCTGATAGCAGAATGTGGGGATTTCATGCCCGGCCGAACGCGCGGCGTCGAGTATCAACGTGCCGTCCTCCACCGTCATCTCTTTTCCGTTTATCTTTACCGTAACCATAACCCTGTTCGCTCAGAAAGCCTTAAACCGGCGAATACCCTCCGGAGACCATGCACCTTTTCTCATTGACATGATAGACGAACTCGTCCCTGAACTTCTTGAGCGCGCCCCTCAAGGCCATGACAGCCCCGTCCCCAAGCGGGCAGAAGGTCCGGCCGAATATATTCGTGCAGAGGCTCTCAAGCAGCTCCACATCCCCCTGTCTTCCTTCCCCATGCTCAAGCCTCTTGAGTATGTTAGTGAGCCACGGCGTGCCGTCCCTGCAAGGCGTGCACTTGCCGCAGGATTCGTGGCTGAAAAACCTGTTGATGATATATGCGGCCTTTACCATGCAGGTGGTCTCGTCCATCACGATAACCGCGCCTGAGCCGAGCATGCTCCCCTTTGCCGACAGGGAGTCGAAGTCCATTGGCGTGTCGAGGTCGGCCTCCGTAAGCATCGGGGCCGACACGCCGCCGGGTATCACGGCCTTGAGTTTATTGTCCCTGAGCATGCCGCCGCAGCGGTCGAAAATAATCTCCCTCATCGTAACGCCCATGGGAAGCTCATACAGGCCGGGCCTTTTCACATGGCCGCTTACGCAGAATATCTTGGGCCCCGGGCTCTTCTGCGGCCCGATGGAGGCGAACCACTGGGGCCCTTTTTCTATGATGGCGGGTATGCAGGAAAGCGTCTCCACATTGTTTATGACGGTCGGCCTGCCGTAAAGGCCGGCGAGCGCCGGGAAGGGCGGCTTTTTCCTCGGCTGGGCCCTGTATCCCTCGATGGATTCAAGAAGCGCGGTCTCCTCCCCGCAGATATACGCGCCGGCTCCCTTATGCACATACAAGTCCAGGGAGTAGTTCGAGCCGAGTATGTTTTTGCCGAGATAGCCTTTTGCATACGCCTCTTTAAGCGCGGCATCGAGCCTCCGTGCCCCGAAGTCGAACTCGCCCCTTATGTATATGTAGGCCCTTGATGCGCCTATGGCATAAGCGGCTATGCTCATGCCCTCGATAAGGAGGTGCGGGTCGTTGTCCATTATACTCCTGTCCTTGTAGGTGCCGGGCTCGCCCTCGTCCGCGTTGCAGCACAAATACTTGTCAATCGTCGGGTCCTTTGGGATAAAGCTCCATTTAAGGCCGGTCGAGAACCCGGCCCCTCCCCTGCCGCGAAGGCCGGAGTCCTTGACCATCTGGATGATGTGCTCGGGAAGCATCTTAAGGGCCGCGGTCAGGGCATTATACCCTCCGCTTTTCATGTAGCTCTCGAGCCTGTGGGAATCAGGGTTGCCGATATTTTTTGAGAGTATCTTTTCCATCTGTCATTGCGAGAAGCGTTTTTTTGGCGGCGAAGCAATCTCGCCGTTATTCGAGAGACTTAAGTATCTCCTCTATCTTTTCGACGGTCAGGTTCTCGTGGTAGTCGTCGTTTATCTGCATCATGGGCGCGGTGCCGCAGGAGCCGAGGCACTCGACGGTCGAGAGAGTGAACTTGTTGTCGCTTGTGGTTTCTCCGGTCTTTATGCCGAGCCTTTTTTCAAGATGCGCTACGATATGCTCGGCGCCCAAGAGCGAGCAGGGCAGATTCCTGCATACCTGTATGTGCCGCCTGCCCACGGGCTTCAGGATGTTATACATGGTGTAGAACGAAGCCGCGGCGTTCACCTCGACCGGGTTCATCTCTAAGAGCCGGGCGATATCCTCCATGTCGGTCTGGGTTATGGAACCGGTAGCCTTCTGGGCTATCATCATGGCGTCCATCAACGCGGAACGGGGGCTCTGGTATTTCTTCATCGCCTCTAATATTTCCGCCTTATTCTTTTCAGTAAGCATACCTTATAATGGCCCTCTCCCCCTCACCCTTCCCTCTCCCCGCCGGGGAGAGGGAAGGGTGAGGGGGCTGGTTACTTGTCGCACTCGCCGAAGACCGGGTCAAGGCTCGAAAGGACCGCGATGACATCGGCGAGATAGCCGTGCTTTGACATTATATTCATTGCCTGAAGGTTCATGAAGGACGGGACCCTGAGCTTGAGTCTATAGGGTTTCTCCGTGCCGTCGCTCACTATGTAAACGCCAAGTTCGCCCTTCGGGGCCTCGACAGCGGAATAGACCTCGCCTTCTGGAACCTTGAACCCGTGGGACACATACTTGAAGTGGTGTATGAGGTTCTCCATATTCGTGTATACATCGGCCTTCGGAGGCGGGACGATGTCCGGCATGTCCACGACAAACGGCCCTTTAGGAATATCCCTCAGGCACTGCCCTATGAGCAGCATGGACTGCCTCATCTCCTCTATCCTGACCATGTATCTGTCGTAGCAGTCCCCGTTTGAGCCGAGGGGAACCTTGAAGTCGAGCCTGTCGTACACGAGATACGGCTCGTCTTTTCTTATGTCCCAGTTCACGCCGCTTGCGCGGAGCGCCGGGCCGCTCAAGCCAAAGGCAATCGCATCCTGCGCGGATATGACCCCGACGCCCTTGTTCCTTTTAATCCATACCCTGTTGCCCGTGAGCAGGGTCTCATACTCGTCTATCCTCCCCGGCAGAATCTTCAGGAGGTTCAGGCAGGACTCCACGCACCCGTCAGTGAACTCGTATCTCACCCCGCCCACCCTCAGATAGCTTAATGTCATACGAGCGCCGCAGAGTTGCTCGAATATGTCGAGCACCATCTCCCTCTCCCTGACGGCGTAGAGGAACACGCTCATGGCGCCGAGGTCAACGGCCCACGCCCCTACCCCCATGATGTGGCCGGCGATTCTCGAAAGCTCGGCCGCGATGACCCGTATATATTTCGCCCTCTCCGGTATCTCAATGCCCAAGAGCTTTTCAACGGCCTGAACATAGGCTAAATTATTGGACATCGCGCACATGTAGTCGAGCCTGTCGGTGTACGGGACGAACTGGTGGTAGAGGAGGTTCTCGGCAATCTTCTCCGTGCCCCTGTGCAAATACCCGATGTCCGGCTCGACATTAAGCACCCGCTCTCCCTGCATGTCAATGAGGAGATGCAACACCCCGTGGCTCGACGGGTGCTGGGGCCCCATGTGGAGCGTCATCTGTTTTGTGGTTACTATGTCGTTATTTTCAGCCATGCGGTTACTCCCCCTTATATAAGGGGGAGTCCTCCCCGAACGGGTTATAGCGGTCCTTGTATCCCCTGAGCGGATAATCCTTCCTGAGCGGGTATCCGTCCCAATCCTGCGGCAAATATATGCGCTTGAGGTTCGGATGGCCCTCGAACACAATGCCGAACATGTCAAAGGCCTCCCTCTCCGGCCAGTCAGCCCCCTGCCAGAGGTCGCTGATCGTGGGCACGGGTTCGTTGGCCGGAACCCTCACCTTGACCCTGAGCCTGTGCTTCTTGGGGATGGAATACAGGTGATAGACCACCTCGAACCTCGGCTCGCGGTCATAGTAGTCAACGGCCAAGACATCAACGAGGTAGTTGAATTGAAGCTCGGCGTCTGATTTAAGAAAGCTTAAGAGCCTTCTCAAGGCGCGCGCCTCCACCACATGGGTTACATCGCCCCTGAAGACCGTTGTGGCGGTTATGTCCGTTTCAAAGGTCGTCTTGACCTTGTCAACGAGGAGCGTTTCATTGATTGGCTGCGCCATCTATCCGGCCTGTATCTTCCTCTGTTCGAGTATGAACGGGGTTTCCCTCTTGATTTTCTCCATGAGTTGGAGAAAGCCGAAGAGCAGGGCCTCGGGCCTCGGCGGGCATCCGGGCACATACACATCAACCGGAATCACGAGGTCTGTGCCCTGCACCACGGCGTATGTGTTGTAAGGCCCTCCGGCAGAGGCGCATCCGCCCATGGCGATTACCCACCTCGGCTCAGCCATCTGGTCATAGAGCCTTTTGACTATCGGGGCCATTTTCTTCGTCATGGTGCCCGCGATTACGATGACATCGGCCTGCCTGGGCGATGGCCTGAATACTATGCCGAGCCTGTCAGTGTCGTATCTGGAGCAGGCCGCGGCTATCATCTCGATGGCGCAGCACGCAAGCCCGAATGTCATGGGCCAGAGCGACGAGGCCCGTCCCCAGTTGGCCACATGCTTTGTAACGGGATTGCCCTTGACCGTGTTTATGACAGGGTTGTTCCTGAGCGCATCCGCCACATTCTCGATAGTCGTGAATAGGAACGAACTTTCCATGGGGTCTTTAGGACTGTCCATAATTAATGAGCCGCCTCTTGCCGATTTGATAAAAAAACAAGCGTCAGGACGCCTGTTACACCCACTCGAACGCGCCCTTTGCCCACGCGTATATGAAGCCGACCGCGAGGATAAAGACGAATATGAGCATCTCGACGAACACAAACGTTGATATGGCTTTATTGGTAAGGATTACGGCCCAGGGGAAGAGAAAGACGGTTTCCACATCAAAGACTATGAAGAGGATGGCTATTATGAAGAAGTGGACCCTGAACTGGCCTTTGTTGGCCTCGCCAACAGGCTCCATTCCGCATTCCCACGGCTGAAGTTTTTCTTTGTAGGGGTTTTTTGGCCTGAAAAGGGAGCTCACGAACAGGGCTCCAAGGGCCATGACAGTGGCTAACCCTATCATTATTAAAACAGGCAGATATGAAAGAAGCATCCTGTCAAGACCCCTTCATGACCTGTATTCGGACATTCGAGCTTTTGGACAGGTAGGCAAGATAAAACAACGACAGTTCTTTGTCAAGGACAAAAGCATACTGTATACATAGACTTGGCGTGAAACAAGGGGTTTTGCGGGCAATACGCGGAAATGCCTGCTCGCGCTTGGGCGGCGATGGTATTTAACCTTGGCTGGATTTCAGGGTAAGGATGATTAGTGGGAAAATCACAATAAGGGCGTTTTTGCCCCCCTTACACAAGGGGGGCAAAAACTCTTTTTCAGGCAGCCTGAGCCTTTTTAACCACCTGAGCCCTTTCGGCCTCCGTGAGGAACGAATCGGATTCAGGGTAGAGTATATGCTCCTCCTTCATGTTGTGCTCCGAGAGTATGCTTGTGAGGAGGTAAGAGGACTTTGAGACTTCCGCCTCGTTTTTCGCGTCTGTCGAGGCTAAAATCTTGTCGAGGAGCTCCTTGATTTCCTTGTGGTCGCTCTTCATGACGAATGTCGGGCCTGCGTCGTGCATGCCGGTCTTTTCCTCGAACACAGGGAAGAGGATTTCCTCTTCAATCTTAATGTGCCTTTTCAATCCAAGGCTGAATTCCCTGAAGTCCGCTGACGCGCCGTCCCAAAGCTGCCCCTTGAACGCCTCGTAGAACCTGTTGTATATGCCGTCCAGCCTCATGTGGTCTGTCTG
>CAYIRV010000105.1:0-6323 GCA_964365865.1 uncultured Thermodesulfobacteriota bacterium
TCTCTGAGGACTTTCAACAGGAACTTCGAAGGCAGGAGCGGCACAAAGGACGCGAAGGTCTATCTATGCAGCCCTGAGACAGCCGCGGCCGCGGCAATCTACGGCGTAATAACAGACCCGCGGAAACTCGGCAAATACCCGAAGGTGAAGATGCCGGTTAAGTTTCTCATAGACGACTCCATGATAGTGCCGCCCGCAAAAGACCCGTCAAAGGTCACTGTCATCCGGGGGCCGAACATAAAGGAGCTTCCGAAACAGGACCCGCTCGCGGATTCGCTCAAGGGCAAGGTCTTAATAAAGCTCGGGGACAACATAACGACAGACCACATAACCCCGGCAGGCACATGGCTCAAATACAGGAGCAATGTCCCAAAGTATTCCGAATCCGTCTTCTCTGCCATTGACCCCAAGTTCCACGAAAAAGCAAAGGCGGCCAACGGCGGGTTTGTGTTAGGGGGCGAGAACTACGGCCAAGGCTCCTCGCGCGAGCACGCGGCCCTCTGCCCCATGTATCTCGGCATAAAGGCGATTATCGCAAAGAGCTTTGCCCGTATTCACAAGGACAACCTCATAAACTTCGGCATACTGCCCCTGACATTTGAAAACCTGGCAGACTACGATTCCATTAACGACGGGGACGAGTTGGAGCTGACCGGCCTGAAAGCCGGGCTTACAAAGGGCGATACCCTTACGCTGAAAAACCACACAAAGAATAAGGACATAAAACTCAAACACGGGTTTTCTGCGAGGCAGATTGAAACAATACTCGTCGGAGGAACGCTCAACTACACAAAGCAGAAGACAAAGGCGGCCTGAGGCTTAACTTTGAGAGAAACTTTTTACAAAAAGTTTCTCTCAAGTTAAAAGTCTTTCGGCAATCCCTGCGGCGGCCTTCTTCAGAAGGCCGCCTTGTTTTTTGGGGGCATAGGGGATTTCCGCAAGGACTTTAATGCCGCTTATGCTTTCGATTGATTCCTTATTGTATTTTTGGCTTAATCCCTTCCGAACATCCGGCCTGTTCAAGACAATGCCCTCTATGCGAAGCCCCCTGATTCTAACGGCCTCTATGGAAAGAAGGGTATGATTTATGACTCCGAGCCTGTCTGGAGCTACGATTATAAGAGGCAGGCCCAGATAAGCCGCGAGGTCAGCCATTGTTTTCTTTTGCGTCAAAGCCGTCATTATGCCGCCGGCTCCCTCTACAAGGACTATGTCGCTCTGTTTTTGAATCTTGTCAAAACTCTTTTTGATAGTCCTTAAGTCAATCCTTTTGCCTTCGAGCCTCGAAGCAATATGCGGGGAAAGCGGGGCATTAAAGGCATAAGGGCAGATAAGGCTTAATGGCGCTGGCGAGCACGCGGCCTGTTTAAGCATAAAGGCGTCTTTAGGCACAAGCCTGTTGTTCTTTCGCTTGCACCCGGTCTCAACAGGCTTCATTACGCCGACATTCAGGCCCATACTTTTGAGCGCTGACGCAATAAGGGCTGTAACGAATGTCTTGCCCACGCCCGTGTCCGTGCCTGTTATGAAATACGCCTTTTTCATTCCGTAATTTTCCTTATGCAGGCATAGACTGTACCGCACATCTTCCTAAGCTCCCCGATTTTTATGCTTAAAGGTGGCATAAGTATTATGGTATCGCCTATGGGTCTTATGATGAGGCCGTGTTTTCTCGCTTCCATAGAAACCCTGCAGGCAATGCGCTCCGAGGTGTTGAAGGGTTTTTTCGTTTTTTTGTCCTTAACAAGCTCAATCCCTGCCATCAACCCTTTTGACCTTACATCGCCGGCATGCTCAAGCGAATTAAAGGTTTTAAGGAGTTTTTCAAAGAGCTTTATCTTTGCTTCGAGCCTTTCAATCACCCTTTGTTTTTCAAAAACATCAATGCAAGCGATTGCCGCAGCGCACCCGAGCGGGTTTCCTGAGTACGAATGGCCGTGGAAAAAGGCCTTGAACTCATCGTATCTTCCGAGGAAGGCCTCGTAGATTTTCCCTGTTGTAAGCGTAGCTGCAAGCGGCATATAACCGGCTGTAAGGCCTTTTGCAATGCAGAGCATGTCCGGCCTGACCTTCTCCCTTTCGCAGGCGAACATCCTGCCTGTGCGGCCAAAGCCTGTGGCCACCTCGTCTGCTATCAGAAGGACTTTGTGCCTCGAAGTAAGCCTTCTCACTCCCTTTAAAAACCCGGGCGGAGAAACCACCATGCCAGCGGCACCCTCAACAAGAGGCTCTATTATGCAGGCGGCTATTTCACGGCCGTGTTTTTTAAGAATACCCTCGAACACAGCGAGGCACGCGAGCGAGCACGAGGGGTATTGCTTTTTAACAGGGCACCTGTAGCAGTAGGGATACGGCGACCTGAATGTCTTGAAAAGAAGGGGCCTGTATTTTCCGACGAAGACATCTATCTCGCCTACGGACATTGAGCCGAATGTGTCGCCGTGGTACGCGCCTGTGAAGGCTATGAATCTTTTTTTCTCAGGTTTGCCTTTTTGCATCCAGTACTGAACGGACATCTTGAGCGCAACCTCTACCGCTGTGGAGCCGTTGTCAGAGTAAAAGACCTTGGTAAGCCCTTTTGGCGCAATTCTGACGAGCCTTTCGGCAAGGAGTATGGACGGCACATTGGAAAGGCCCAAGAGCGTCGAGTGGGCTATTTTGTCGAGCTGTTTTTTTACAGCCCTGTCTATCTCCTTTTTCCTGTGGCCAAAGACATTCACCCACAGGGACGATACGCCGTCGAGATAGCGCCTTCCCTCGGTGTCTATGAGATAATTGCCTTCGCCCCTTTCAATTACGAGCGGGTCTTCTTTGGCCCACTCCTTCATCTGCGTAAAGGGATGCCAGATGTGGCGCCTGTCAAGCTCAATAAGCCTTTTTGTCCTTGAACCCATGCGTAAAACCCTTGATGCCCCCCTCACCTTAATCCTCTCCCCTATGGGGAGAGGGAGCTTGCTCATTCACGATTATTTCTTCCTCTCCCCCTTGGGGAGAGGACTGAGGTGAGGGGGGCTGTTTTTCGGCGACTATAAAAACAAGCTCGTATGTCGCCCGTATCCCGTGCCTGCCATTGGCCGGGAACCGGGCGCTGTAGAGCCTCGACGCCTCCCTGAGCACAGCCCCGCTCTTAAGCCCTTTTGGCCTCTCGTTCGTCCAGTTCAGTGCGCCGACCATCTTGAGGGTCTTTAGAAGCTCGATAAGATTATCGTAGGCCCGCTCAATAGGTCTGCATTCGCTTAGAATAACCGAAAGGCCCTCTGCCTCAAGCATTGGAACAATGCGGCTGAGCGGCTCGTAATCAACAAAGACAGGCCAGCGGCCGCATCTGTTTTTTTCAGCGGCCTCTTTCAGGCTCAGCTTAAGCTCAAAAAGGGTTTTTGGGCCAAAGGCAGTGAACGCGAAAAGCCCGGCGGGCCTTAATGCCCTGTGCGCCTCTTTGAAGGCCGAGACAATATCCGGCGACCATTGATACGCAAGGCTTGATGCGGCTATGTCAAAGGAAGCATCCTTGAATGGAAGCGCCTCGAAGTCCGCTCCGCAGAGCCTCGTGTTGCCGCCCCGCCTTTTCGCCGCGACAAGCATTGGTAATGCCATGTCGCAGCCGAAGAGCATTGCATGAGGCATGCCCCTCCTCAACATGCCTAACAGGGCGCCTGTGCCGCACCCTATGTCAAGGACGCTCAAACCGCGGTCTGAAAAATGATGGGCAGGATATGCGCCTAAAAACGGCTCTGCGCCTGATGAGGACGATGAAAGTCGTCTTGATGCACATGCGGCCTTTATGACATGTTCCGCGAGACCGCTGGAAGCCTCCCTCTGTATGCCCGCGTAGGCATCATATGTGGGCGCGGCCTTGGAAAAATTCGCCTTTATCACATTTTTATCGAAATTAGAGCGCATCAACGAACCCTTTTACTTCTTTCAGGAAGCGGTCTTTTACTGTGATAAACGGCGCGTGTCCTGCGCCTTCAAAGCGCTCAAGCCTTGCGCCTTTTATCCGTGATGAGAGAAACTCCCCTGCGCCCAAAGCCGCCACTGAATCGAGCGAACCGTGAACAACAAGCGCCGGGACCTTGAGCTTTTCGAGCGCGCCCCTTAAATCAACTCTGTAGAGCGCCTCAAGCGCGTTTATAACCCCGGCATGGTCAAAACCGTCTCCGCCTTGAAACTTTTCGCACCCTGCTAAAAACCCTTTGGCCTCGCTCATTTCAAGCTCTTTACCCGTGAAGATGAGCCTGTAAAAACGGCTGAGGGTTTGTGCCGGGTCTTTCTTCATATCCATGAGCATCCTCTTTACGAGCGCACGAGGCCGGCCCCACGGAAAGCCGTGTCTTTCAGTAAAGCAAGGCGTGGCTCCCACGAGCACAATGCCTTTCAATACCCCTGAGTTCTGGGCTGAGAATTCAATGAGCGCCTCTGCGCCTAAAGACCAGCCCACGGCAACAACATCCTTGTCCTTGAGCCCCTGAATGAGACCTGCGAGCTCCTTTACGGCAGGGGCAAGACACGGCTCGTCCCACAGCGTAGCGCCTTGGTGAGAAGGAAGCCCCATGCTTACGCATTTGTAGGAATCCTTAAGCCCTTCTATAATCTCCTTCCAGACAAAGCCGCCGGTTGCCCAGCCGTGTATGAAAACAACGGTCTTCATAAAAGGCCGGACTCAGTGAACGCGGAGCCTATGGCTGAAAGCGCGCCTTCGAGGTCTTGTCTGGTATGGCCGGCGGTTACGGTAATCCTCAGCCTCGATGTGCCCTTTGGCACGGTCGGCGGCCTTATGCCCTGAATGAACACTCCTTTTTCCAAAAGCCTTTCGCTCAATCCCATTGTCTTTTTCGCATCTCCAACGAGGACAGGCATGATGTGAGACAGGCTGTCCATTGTATTAAGGCCCAAGCCTTTAAGCCCTGTCCTGAAAAAATCCACGTTTTCCCAGAGCCTTTCCCTCAGTTCAGGCATGGCGCAAGAGAGCTCAATTGCCTTTTTCGCGCCGGCGCATACGCAAGGCGGCAGCGCCGTTGAATAGATGAGCGGTCTTGCCTTTGATATGAGAAGGCCGATAAGCTCCCGGCTCCCTGTAATGAACGCGCCAGCGGACCCAAAGGCCTTTCCGAACGTGCCCATCTCGATGACAGACGGATGAGACAATGAAAGATGCTCAAGCGTTCCCCTGCCGCTCTTGCCCAAGACGCCTGTCGCATGCGCGTCATCGAGATACACCAGGGCACTGTGCCTGTCAGCGAGATAAATGATTTCCTTAAGCAGCGCGATTGTCCCGTCCATGCTGAATACGCCCTCTGTTATAACGAGCTTCTTCTTGGCCTTTGACCTCTTGAGCGCCCTTTCGAGACTGTCCATGTCCCGCGGAGCGTATCTCGTTAGCTTTGCCCTGCTTAACACGCAGCCGTCAATAATGGACGCATGGTTGAGCCTGTCCGAGAAAATCTCCGTGCCCCGGCTTGCGAGCGTTGTTATGCAGCCGATGTTCGCGTGATAGCCTGAGTTGAAGACGAGCGCGGCCTCGCTTCCCTTGAAATCCCGGATTGTCTCCTCAAGACGAACGTGCTCCTCCATGCCCCCTGAAATAAGCCGGGACGCGCCTGCGCCGAGACCGTACTTTTTGAGCGCGACAAGCGCGGCCTTGACCACAAGCGGGTTGTTGGCAAGGCCCAGATAGTCGTTGGAGCAAAGGAGGATTACAGCCCTGCCGTCAATCGAAACCCTCGGGCCCTGCGGGCCTTGCACAAGCCTGAGCCTTCTCTTGAGGCCCAGCGTTTCGAGCCTCTTTAGCTCTTCGCTTATATAATCGTCTTCAGGCATAGCGGCTTTGGATATGGCTTCCTTAGCAGGTTGCTGAAAAACCCAAATTTGTGCAGGCTGCTCAAAAAGTTCCAGATGCAAGGCGTCGAGGAGTAAGGAACGAGGCGTAGTTTTGACTACGCCGCAGTGACGAACGACGAAGACAACGCCGCAGATGGGACTTTTTCAGCAGCCTGCTAATGGCCCCTCGGTTTAAGCCCAAGGTCAGAAAGCATCTTCAGGTCGTGAGCCGGGTTTGTGCCGGATGTTGTGAGATAGCTGCCTGTAAGTATTCCGTTTGCGCCTGCGGCAAAGATGAGCGGCTCAAGGCTTCTCAAATTGAGCTGCCTGCCTCCGCATACCACGATGTCCTTTGCCGGGAGCATTACCCTGAAGAGCGCTATGATTTTCAGGCACTCAACCGGGGTCAGGTTGCTTGCGCCTTGGAGCGGCGTGCCGGGCCTCGGGTTCAGAAAGTTTATTGGTATGGAATCAACATCAAGCTCTTTTAACATTGATGCAAGCTC
>CAYIRV010000106.1:0-6237 GCA_964365865.1 uncultured Thermodesulfobacteriota bacterium
TCGCGTCCTTTGTGCCGCTCCTGCCTTCGAAGTTCCTGTTGAAAGTCCTCAGAGACACCCCTGCCGAGGGCGGGGATATGCCGTTGCCTATGCACGGGCCGCAGGCAGACTCAAGTATCCGGGCCCCGGCCTCTATAAGGTGCGAAAGCCCCTTGTTGAGGGCGAGCATGTCGAGGACCTGTCTCGAGCCCGGGGATATTGTCATGCTGACCTCAGGGTGAACGTTGTGCCCGCCCTTCTTGAAGATGTCGGCGACTACCATGAGGTCCCTGTAGGATGAGTTGGTGCAGCTCCCTATGCAGACCTGGTCAACCTTCATGCCCTCGAGCTCAGAGACCTTGCACACCGCGTCAGGGCTGTGGGGCTTGGCGAGCATTGGTTCGACCTTGCCGAGGTCAATCTCTATCGTCTCGTCGTATTTGGCGTCAGGGTCTGCCTTAAGCTCAATCCAGTCCTGAACCCGGCCCTGCGCCTCTAAAAATTCCTTTGTTACATCGTCGCTCGGGAATACGGATGTGGTTGCCCCAAGCTCTGCGCCCATGTTGGTTATAGTGGCGCGCTCAGGCACAGAGAGGTTTTTAACGCCCTCCCCGCCGTATTCGATTACCTTGCCCACCCCGCCTTTTACAGTGAGCCTTTTCAGGAGTTCGAGGATTACATCCTTTGCCGAGACCCAGGGTTTGAGCTTTCCCTTGAGGTGGACGAGAACGACCTTCGGATATGTGAGGCTGAAAGGCCCGCCTCCCATGGCAACCGCGACATCGAGGCCGCCTGCGCCTATGGCGAGCATGCCGAGCCCGCCTGATGTCGGGGTGTGTGAGTCGGAGCCGAGAAGCGTCTGTCCCGGTGCGCCGAACCTTTCGAGATGGACCTGATGGCATATGCCGTTGCCCGGCCTTGAAAAATATATACCGTATTTGGACGCGAGCGTCTGCAGGAACCTGTGGTCGTCCGCGTTTTCAAACCCGCCGTATTGGAGGGTATTGTGGTCAACATAGCTTACCGAGAGCTTTGTCTTTACCTTAGGCACGTCCATTGCCTCGAACTGCAGGTATGACATGGTGCCTGTCGCGTCCTGCGTAATTGTCTGGTCTATCCTGATGTTGATTTCCTTACCCGGCGCGTTATCGCCTGAGAGCAGATGGCTTTCCAAGACTTTCTGAGTTACATTTTTTCCCACTGTATCCTCCTTTGAGTCTTCTTTAAGGCGGCTTGTAAACAATTGAACGTTGTAATCTGTCCGGAAGGCGTATAAGGATATACAAAAATACGGCGGAAGTCAATGCCAAAGGGGGTTTGCAAGTCCGCGGAGGCGCTAAAAGCCCTTACTCCTCCCCCCCCCTTTTTCTAAGGAGGGGGGATTGGGGGGGGTTAGCCGTTACTCTCTCATTTGAAAGGAATCCGACATCAAAAAGGCGTCAATGCTGACTGTTAAGGATTTTGCCGAGGACCTTTCAGTGCCCCTTAGTATCTTAAGGAGCTTTCCGACATATATAATCTCATCAGGATTTAATGGCACGACCCCCAAGGGGCAAGGCCCGCTCTTTCCAGTGTCATTGGCCGGGCCGGCCTCAGCCATTGTTATGGCAGAAGGCCTTGCTGCCTTGCCTGCTCCGTTGGGGTTATTAACCGTTTCTCCGTGCCCGGTCAACAGCCAGTCAACGGAAATACCGAATTTAGCGGCGAATTCCATGATAATGCCTGCCGGAAGCAGGCCTTTTTTCCTGTAGTTTGAAATCGCCTGAGGGCTTATGTCGAGTGTCTTGGCCATCTGTGAGCTGTTCTTAATCCCGCTGGCATCGAGCATCCGGGCAAAGATTTCATTAAACCTTAATACCATAGTCCCACACCGCTGTTTTATAGAAATGGATAGAAAACCCTAAGCCTTCAAGCCCAAGTTGGAAAAACCTATTTAAAAAGTCAAACAAACTATTGACTGATACTTCAGTCAATGTTATAAATGTGCCGAATATGTGTAAAAGTTAAAGCAAGGATGGATTTTTTAAAGCACAAATGTATCATAAATATATTTTGATATAGACTATGCTATATACATCTTATAGGAGTGCGAAGGATTTTACCATTATGCGTATGTATGTCAAGATAATTTTTGCTTGAAAGTGTATGTATGTTAACACTCGGTGAGCGCATCAGGCATATAAGGGAGAGCATACTCAAGGTCAATCAGGCGTCATTCGCTGACAACCTCGGTTTTGCGCGGGTTGCTACCATCAGCGACTATGAAAAGAACAAGAGAAACCCGGACATTACCACTGTGCGTAAGATGGCGAGCATCGGCAATGTTACGCTCGAATGGCTCCTTACAGGAAGGGGCCCAATATCAGTAAACGACGCCATTAAGCCTCAGGAGGCAAAGGAGCCTCAGTCCGGCTTCTATCCCGGCAACTTCGCTGAGGTGAAGATTTACGACATGGCTTTGGTCGGCTCCCCAAGGGACTTCCCCGGGTGCGAGCCTATAGGGTTTATGCCTGTGCCGAGGGAGGACTTCAACAAAGGCCCTGTTGCCATACGGGTAAGGGGCGTGGGCATGGTCCCGAATATAATAGACGGCGCAATAGCCGGACTTGATACAGCGGACAAGGCCATCATAAGCGGGGACCTCTACACCGTGTGGCTGAATTACGAGGGTGCAACCATAAAGAGGCTCTTCGTATATCCGGACAGAATCATACTCAGGCCCGATAACCCCACATTCCCGGAATCCTCCATACCTACGGCCAATCTGGGAGACGAGTTCATTATCGGAAGGGTCGTATGGCTTTATCAAAGGTATTGACGCCCCCCGCGTCCACATCTTCCTCCCCCTTTGTAAAAAAGGAAATCCCTCTGCTGTTTGTGGTATAATCCGCAATTAAACCACTTTCGGTTGTCTTTCTATGGCAGAGTCTGCCGCGCACATAAGCAGCTTAAGACAATACACGCTCGAAGAGGCCCTTAAGCAGGCATCCCTGCTCGGCTCTGGCAGAGGCGCGTCTTTTACAGGCATGAGCGGCCCGGTAAAGGCGTTTTTCCTCGCGTCGTTCTTAAGGAGGTTCAAAAGGCCGGCGCTTGCAATACTCGCGGATGACGAAGATGCAGAAGCCTTCAGGGACAGCCTCGCCTTTTTCCTCAATGAAGAAGAGGTCTTTTTATACCCTTCCACGGAACTCCTGCCATTTGACGAGCAGTCCGTTCATCCGGATATACGCTCGTCCCGGCTCGCGCTCCTCCACAGGCTTCTCGATAAAGACGCCCTGCCATTTATAACAGTGGCCTCCTTCGGCAGCCTTCTTGAACGGGTGGCGCCGAGAGAGGCGCTCTCCTCCTCGGTTGTCGAGCTTAAGGTCAAGGAGGAGTTCGACAGGGAGAGGCTTATATCAAGGCTTGCGGAGCTCGGCTACTCGCGCATGTCGTTTGTCGAGGAGAGGGGGGAGATGAGCGCCAGGGGCGGGCTCCTCGATGTCTTTCCTCCGGCCTTTGCCCAGCCTTTGAGAATAGAGTTCTTCGGGGACGAAATCGAGTCAATAAGGCTCTTCGACATAAGCTCTCAGAGGTCTCTAAAGGAACTTAAGGATGCGCGCATACTGCCGGTCGCCGGAGCGCTTCTCTCCGGTCAGTCGAGATATGCCGCAAGAGATGCGTTGATAGAAAGGGCCGAAGAACTCGGCATGGGCAGAGATTCGTGGGAGGGCGTATCAAGAAGGCTCATTGATTCAGCGCCCTCTGAGCTTACGGACGCGCTCCTGCCGCTTTTTTACAAAAGGCTCGTTCCCCTGTTCGATTATCTCAGGGACAATACGGCAATAGCCGTGATTGACCCTGAGAGGGTGGACTCGGGCATGAAAGAATTCAACGAGTCTGTCAAGGCCGCGGCACAGGGCCTTGAGTCCAAAAAGGAGTTTTTTGTTGCGCCGGAAAGCCTTTACCTCGGCCTTGAAGAGGCAAAGGCCCTTATCAAGGGACACCCGGTAATTTCCATGGGCCATAGCGGGGCTGCGGTTGCCTGCTGCTCGAATTTAGGATTAAAGCAGGCGCTTTCCATAGGCAAGAAAACAGAGCAGCCGCTTAAACCCCTTGCTGATAAAATCCAAACATGGAAAGAGGAAGGCTTCAGGGTTTACATAACAGCGCATAACGCTGGTCAGGCCATGAGGACAAAGGAGCTTCTCGAAGGCTACGGCCTTAACCCATTGGTCATAAAAGGGACAGATGTGTTAGACAGCGGGAAAACGGCCGGATGGCTTTTTGTGGCAACAGGCCGGCTGAGCGAGGGTTTCAGCCTGCCTGCTGAGCGTCTAACCGTCGTTTCAGAGGAGGAGGTGTTCGGCGAAAGGGTAAAAAGGAGGCCTCCCCCTAAGAAAAAATTAGGCGAGTTCCTCATGGAGCTTCAGGATATGAGCGCCGGGGACCATGTTGTCCACAAGGAGCACGGCATAGGCGTTTACAGGGGCCTTAAACGGCTTGATGTCGAAGGCATTGAAAGCGAGTTCATACTGGTCGAATACCGGGGCAACGACAGGCTCTATGTCCCTGTTGTCCGGGCTGACCTCATAAGCAGATACAAGGGGGCTGAGGGGAGCGCCCCTGAACTCGACAGGCTCGGAGGAGCGAACTGGGCAAGGACAAAGGGTAGAGTAAAGAAGGCGGTTGGCATACTCGCGGGAGAGCTTCTGAAGCTCTACGCCGAAAGGCTCGTAGCCGCGGGCTTTGCCTTCCCCCCTCCGGACAGCCTCTTCAGGGAGTTTGAGGCCGGGTTCGAGTACGATGAAACCCCGGATCAGGCACGCGCCATAGAGGAGTGCCTCTCTGACATGCAGGGGGAGAAACCCATGGACAGGCTCATCTGCGGGGATGTCGGATACGGAAAGACCGAGGTGGCCATAAGGGCCGCTTTTTTGGCCGCGCAGGGCGGAAGACAGACCGCGGTGCTCGTGCCCACGACAGTGCTCGCCCAGCAGCACTTTCAGACATTTTCGGCAAGGCTCGCGCCGTACCCGGCGACCGTTGATGTCTTAAGCCGCTTCAGGTCAAAGAAGGAGCATAAGGAGACGCTCGAAAGGCTTAAGAAAGGCGGGGTTGACATAATAATCGGCACCCATATGCTCCTTCAGAAGGATGTCGTCTTCAAGAACCTCGGCCTTGTCATAATAGACGAGGAGCACAGGTTCGGGGTAAGGCAGAAGGAGCGGTTCAAGAGTATGAAAAAGACCGTTGATGTGCTTGCCATGACAGCCACCCCCATACCGAGGACCCTGCAGATGTCTCTGGCGAGCGTAAGGGATTTAAGCATCATAAACACGCCCCCTGAGGACAGGCTTGCCATAAAGACGACTATCATAAGGTTTGACGAAAACCTCATAAGGGAGGCCATAGAGAGGGAACTTAAGCGCGGCGGCCAGGTCTTTTTCGTGCATAACAGGATAGAGGACATGGGCGCTGTCGAAGAGCTTCTTCAAAAGCTCGCGCCTCAAGCTAAAATCGCCTCGGCGCACGGCAGGATGAATGTGGCGGAGCTTGAGAAAAAGATGCTCGGTTTCGTGGAGAGGCGCTACGACATACTCCTTTCAACGGCAATAATAGAATCCGGCCTCGACATACCCGCTGCCAACACCATAATAATAAACAGGGCGCACAGGTTCGGGCTCGCGGACCTGCATCAGTTGAGAGGCAGGGTCGGAAGGAGCAGCCACAGGGCCTACGCGTACTTCATTGTCCCTGACGGAACGGGCCTTACCGAAGAGGCAGCGAGGAGAATCGAGGTCATACGGGAGCATACCGAGCCGGGCTCAGGGTTCAATATTGCCGCATATGACCTTGAGATACGGGGCGCAGGTGAGCTTCTTGGCCGGGAGCAGTCAGGCCAGATAGCAGAGGTGGGGTTCGACATGTACGCCGGGCT
Source organism: uncultured Thermodesulfobacteriota bacterium (assembly GCA_964365865.1). Taxonomy (GTDB): domain Bacteria; phylum Desulfobacterota; class GWC2-55-46; order GWC2-55-46; family GWC2-55-46; genus CAYIRV01. The sequence goes on from CAYIRV010000106.1 coordinate 5,900, forward strand.
TCTCGAAGAGGCCGTTCACGAGCTTAAGCACGAGGCCGTTCCGGATGAGGCTGCCCCTGAGTTGAATCTGAAACTCTCGCAGTTCATACCAGAGGACTACATGCCTGACGCAAGGCAGAGGCTCAACTTCTATAAAAGGCTCGCGTCAGCCTCGCTCGAAGAAGACCTGTCATATATCAAAGATGAGCTTCTGGACAGGTTCGGCCTGTATCCTGAGCCTGTGGAACACCTGCTTTCCTGCGCCGGGCTCAAGCTTTTGCTCAAAAGGCTTAACGCAAGTGAGCTTGTCCAAAAGGGCGCCAGGCTTTACCTGACATTAGCTGACGCCCCCTCCCCAC
>CAYIRV010000107.1:0-6086 GCA_964365865.1 uncultured Thermodesulfobacteriota bacterium
AAAACCTTAAGAGGCGGTATATTTTCTGTTGCCCTGTCCCTAAGGTCGCCCTTGGTCGCCGTTAGCGACATCCCTGCCCTGCGGTGCCCGGACTTTCCTCCACCGGCATGAAGCCGGCAGCGGCTGCCCGACATGCTCCGGCGCTCTATGTAAAACTCAGCATGAACCGTCTATAGCCTGATTTGCGAGGCTGTCTGCGAGGGGGTTTTGTTCCCTCGGTATATGTGTAACCGTGTATCTTTGAATCCCGCTCAACAGTTCCACGGCCTTGAGGTATAACTCGCGGAGTTCAGGGCTTTTTACCTTATATTGCCCGTTGAGCTGCCTTACGAGCAGCTCGGAATCCGAGTAAACCCTTATGTCAGTGGCCTTAAGCGAAAGGGCCTCTTCAATGGCCATTATAAATGCCCTGTATTCGGCGCTGTTGTTTGTAGCAACGCCGAGGAATTTCTTAAGCTCTTTAACGATTCCCCCTGAGCTGTCCTTTATAACCGCGCCTGCGCCCGCCTTCCCGGGGTTTCCGCGAGACGCGCCGTCAACATATATATCGTAGCGGCTTTTGCCGTGCGCCTGTTGTGGATGGCAGGTAAGGCTCTTAAGCATGGCCGCGGCCTCTTCCTTTGTTATGCCGAGCTTGTTTATGGTCTTCCCTATGTCGAGGGTTTCGGACAGGTCGGAAAGGAACCTTGAGGTAAGTTCGTCTTTACTCGCCCTCAAAGGCATGGGTTTATACAGAGGCGGGGCGGCCCTCTTCCTCTACGAAAAGCATGCGGTGGCAGTGCTGGCAGGAGATAATCTCTTCTGTTCCCTTTTTAAGCTGTATATATATCTGCGGCGGCATGTGTATGAAGCATCCCTGACAGGCCTCGTCCTTCACGGAGACAACGGCCCTGCCCCCTCTTTTCTCCCGTATTGATTCGTACCTCTTGAGCATGTCCGGCCCTATTCCGGCCTTTAGTCCGTCCTTGCGGCCTTTTCTTAAGGCAATGCCCTCTTCCCACTCCCTTTGCTTGGCCTCGAGCAAAGACTCCGCGTTTTTAATGCCAGCCTCTTTTTCGTTTTTAATTACCTGCCTTGCGTCGAGGAGGCTTTTCTTGTCCGTAATCTTCGCGTTAAGGTTGGCAACCTCCTGTTCCCCGAGCTTTTTCATCTTGTTCGTCTCGGCAATCTGTTTTGTAATGGCGCTCAACTCCCTGTCGTTCTTTACCTCACCGAGCCTCTTTTCGTCCTTTTTAGCCTTGTCCACCGACTGCCTTACCTTTTCCTCTGCTTCCTTCAGCGCCGCATTCAGCCTTTCAGCCTCATCGTTCAACGCCAGGATTTCGTCTTCGAGCTTTTTAAGCTCGGCCGTCAGGGCCGCGGCCTCGCTCCTCAGTCCCTTTTCCTCTGCCTCCATAGCGTTTATCTCGAGGTCTATCTTTTGAATCTGCAAGAGCGTCTCAATAGATGAATTCAAAAGCACCCTCCCTGAATACGGCTTGTTGAATCATGGTGGGCCCACCTGGGCTCGAACCAGGGACCGACCGGTTATGAGCCGGTGGCTCTTCCAACTGAGCTATGGGCCCGATTAATGCCGGCAGCAAATCCCGCATGCCAACGGTTAAGACTTTAATTGTATGCAATTAAGCGCAGGTTTGTCAAGGACAACAGCTGCCCCCTTAACTCGATGTTCTCGCAAGACACCTGCGCTCTTGGCAAGGATATGTCTTGGCTTATGGAAAAAGACCGCCCCTTACCGCTGCCTTATCGGCCTCAAGCCATGTCGAAAGATGAGTTTCTGCTAAGGCGGCTTTATTTTACTAAGGATTTATGCTATTTGATAGGGATGGATGTCCGATGATTGAGATATTGCTTATAGTCATTTGTGCGCTAATCCTCGTAAATATAGTCCTGACCCATCGCGCAAGGCTCGGCACAGGGAAGGAGGATTTGCAGCCATTACTCGCTTCGCTGGCAAGCATTGAGAAAGGGCTTCCAACGATAGATGATACTCTTCGTAATGAAATATCCCGCAACAGAGATGAGACGAACAGAAACTCCAAGGATACCAGAGGGGAATTAGCAAACTCCTTCCAGACCCTTACCGGCACTAATGAGAATAAGTTGGCGAAGTTAACGGAAACACTCTACGCCAAATTGGACTCATTCCAGCAGATGACGGAGTCGAATGCTAAAGGCAGTCGCGATGAGATGACAAAAGCATTGAAGGCATTTCAAGACCAGTTCAAATCCAGCGTGACAGAGCTTTTGCTGAATACCGAGCAACGGCTTGACAAGATGCGCGATGTGCTCGAATCAAGGCTTACATCTATTCAAAACGACAACAACGAAAAAATCGAACGTATGCGGCAAACCGTAGATGAGAAACTGCACAAGACCTTGGAAGAGAGGCTCGGTCAATCTTTCCAGATAGTCAGCGACAGACTGGAACTGGTACAAAGAGGTCTCGGAGAGATGCATACTTTGGCCATCGGGGTCGGGGACCTCAAAAAAGTGCTTACAAATGTGAAAACACGGGGCTCGCTCGGCGAGTATCGTTTAGAAATGATATTGGAACAGATTCTTTCACCTGAACAATACCAGAAAAATGCCGTCACAAAACCCGGCAGCAGAGAAAATGTCGAGTTTGCCGTCAAGCTCCCTTCCAAGGACACTGAAACAGAAACAATCTTGCTTCCCGTGGACTCCAAATTCCCTCAAGATAGATACCAAGCTCTTGTTGATGCGTATGAAAAGGGCGACCTTGATTCAATCAAGGCAGCCACGACAGAACTTGAAAATACGATTAAGTCTATGGCAAAGGACATCAGGGATAAGTATCTAAACCCGCCTCTCACGACGGATTTCGCCATTATGTTCCTGCCGTTCGAGGGGTTGTACGCCGAGGTCGTGAAGCGCCCAGAACTGTTTGAAACCCTTCAGGGAAAGTTCAAGGTGACTGTGGCAGGGCCTTCGACATTCGCCGCTATTCTTAACAGCCTTCAGATGGGATTCAGAACCCTCGCCATTCAGAAGCGATCAAGCGAAGTCTGGACATTGCTTGGCGCAGTCAAAACTGATTTTGGCAAATTTGGGGTGATTTTAGACGGCATACAGAAGAATCTTGAAGCTGCAAACAACAAGATACACACGGTAAATCAAAGGTCTCGCTCAATTGTGCGAAAACTTAAAGATGTCGAAACACTACCGCAACAGGAAGCTGTGAAATACTTGGGTGATGCCTCGGAAATCGAGTTTGAGGATGAAGACCAGACTCAACAGCCTGAAAATGTCGAATGATACCTCTTTTCAGTCCCCTGCCTTCTTTAAATATGCCTTTGCAACTTCCAATTCTCCTTCCCTCGTCTTAATCTCGCTGTCGAGCCTTTTCTCAAGGAGGAGCCTCAAGACCTCGCCCATGCGCTCTCCCTGCGGGATACCGAGGCTTATGAGGTCTTTGCCGGACAATTCGAGCCGGGTATTTCTAAGCCTTGTGATATATGCGGACAAGGCCATCTTGGCCTCCTCATGGCCGGCCTTTGCCATGAGGTATATGACGGCCTCGATGGGCAGAGGCTTAAGCAGGCCGTATATTTCGCTGTTTTTCCGCACAAGGCCTTGCTCTATGGCACGCAGTGCCCTAAGCCCGTCTGAGCGGGAGGATATTACCGATTGCCTTTTCTTGCCTGAGATGCCGAGCCTTTTTGCAAGATGCTTGAGTTCCTCTTCATTGAGCCGGTCAGTGAGCGCGAGGAAGAGGACGAGCCACTCCTCCACCTTCTCCCCTGTATAAAGGAGCCTATGCCAGACAGCGGCCTCCCTCGCGGCCTCGATGAAAAACCCATGCCCTGAATCCAATTTTATTGACCTGTGTATGAGCCCGAGGAGACCGAGTTCGTTAAGCCTCACGACGGTCTTTACCGCGCCCTCCTCCGCAAGGATGTTTTTAAGCTCCACAAGTATCCTTGGGCCTGAAAAATCCTTGAGCACATCGAGCTTGACCGCGTTCTTTATGAGGTTAAGCGTATGCCTTTCTATCTTAAAGGCGAACTTCTCGGAAAAACGGACTGCCCGGAGCGCCCTCGTGGGGTCTTCGATGAAGCTCAGGTTGTGGAGCGCCCTTATGGTCTTCTCCTTTATGTCCCTCAATGCCCCGAAAAAATCAACGAGCTCGCCGAACCGGGACGGGTTAAGGGCGATTGCCAACGTATTGATGATAAAGTCCCGCCTGTAGAGGTCGAGCTTCAAAGACGACCTTTCGACTATGGGTAACGCGCCGGGCCTTTCGTAGTATTCGAGACGGGCCGTTGCCGCGTCTATCTTGAAGCCGTCAGGGAATATAATCACCGCTGTCCTGAACCTCTCGTGCGGCCTTACCCTTAAACCCCTGTCCTTTGCAAAGGCAAAGGCGAACTCAATGGCGTCCCGGCCCTCTATTACTATGTCAACATCGAGGTTTTCGCGCCTGAGGAACAAATCCCTCACAAAGCCGCCCACTGCATACACCCTGCACCCCATGCCCTCGGCAGAGGCGCCCATGTCCTTGAGTCTTTCGAGGAGCCACCCCGGCATCCTCTCGCTTAAGAGGTTTGCCACGACCTTGAGCTTCTTCTCGGTCCCGGCCCCGGGCCTTTCCCTCAACTCCTCCTGAAGGAGTTTCAACAGGTCTGTCCTCGTTATCACCCCGGCCACCAGCCCGTCCTTTAACACCGGCAGAAGCCTCTGGCCGTGGGAAATCACCTTTTCCCGTATCTCGGTTACCGATGTGTCCGCATGAACGAAGTCGCACCCTGTTGTCATGTAATCGCCGACTTCAGCCGCGCCGAGGCCGTGGAACACGGCCTTGTCAACCACCTGCCGGGTGATGACGCCCAATAAGGCCATGTCCCTGACAACAGGCGCCGCGTTTATGTTATATCTCCGCATGAGCGTAAAGGCATCGTTCAGCGGCATGTCAACCAAGGCCGTAATCGCAGGAAAGGACATTATGTCCCCGGCCTTTTGAGAGGGCGTGATGTTCTTCCTTATGGCGCCCAGCAGGAGTTCCTTTGCCTCCGTGAGTGTCGCGCCCTTAACCGTTGCCGAGGCCGCGCTCCTGTGCCCCCCGCCGCCCAGGGCCTTCAGTATTACGCCTACATCCGCCTCTGCCGCGCTGCTCCTCGCTATCACATGAATCCTGTCGCCCGTGTCAACGAGGACAAAGAGGCATTTAGCGCCCTCGATGTCCCGGAGCTTGTGCGCGAGCACCGAAATATCGCCGGAGTATTCCGCTGAAGACGCCTCGGCGAGCATTATCTCAAGGCCGTCAAAGGTATATATGGTCTCTGATTTCAGAAGCTCGTCTAAGAGCGACACCTCGTAGGCAGTAAGCTCCCTTCTGAGAAGGCCTGAAACTACGCTCAAGTCAGCCCCGCATTTCAGGAGATAGGCCGCGGCGTCATAGTCCTCGGCGCAGGTTGAAGGGTATGAGAGCGAGCCGGTATCCTCGTATATGCCGGCCATGAGGAGGGTAGCCTCCTCAGGCGTGAGTTTTATTCCCTGAGCCCTGATGATGCGGGCAAGAACCGTGGTCGTGGACCCGTACGGCCTGATTTCTTCGACAGACCCGCGTATATCGTTGCTCGTAGAGGGATGATGGTCATAGATGTGAATGTCCAGACCGGGTCTGGATGCAATCTCTGAAAAAGGGCCTATCCGGGACGGCTGCCGCGCATCAACGAGTATGAGCCGGGTTATCTTTGAGATGTCAATGTCCTTAAGGCGGAGAACCTCATTGAAAAGCGGGAGTCCCGGAAGCGTTTCCCTGAGCCTTTTCTCTACTGAGCCTGAAAACACGAGGCAGGCTTGGGGGTAGAGTTTCTTCGCGGCCACCATAGAGGCGTATGTGTCAAAGTCCGCGTTGGTGTGCGTTGTGATGACTTCCATAGGGCGATATTAACATAAATAGCCCCTTGGCTGCCTCTAAAAATCGCTCTTTTTCCCGATCTCCGCGTTAGCACGGAAATAAAAATGCTCACATATTCACATATATGCCGCGCTATTTATTTCCGCGCTGCCTTGACCCCCCCTTAATCCCCCCCTTTAATTAAAGGGGGGGATTAAGGGGG
>CAYIRV010000108.1:0-6058 GCA_964365865.1 uncultured Thermodesulfobacteriota bacterium
TATAGACACCGAAGTTGCAGTCCCCGCCAGTGTCAAACATACTATACTCATAATCTCCCTCATGGACATAATAAAGGACCTCGTCATTTATTAGAATCCCTGCCTTCCCTGTCCAATCGTATTCATCGAGAATATATTTAAATTCTTCTCCCAAAAACTTCTGATAATCTTGTCGCTGCTTTGCCGTCGAATCTTTTTTATAGATATATTTAAACACCCCTGCCTTCATATCAGTGCCGGGAATGGCGACAACCTTCGCGGGGTCTTGCTCACTCAAGTCAAACTCCCCGGACCATGCAGGCTTGATGAAAAAAAACAGAAAAATGAAAAGAAAAGCCGCAAGCCTCCAAAAAGAAACATGCCGGGCGCTGTTCTTCACAAGCACATCCTTCCGTAGATTTTTACGCAATTATAGCATACCTATAATATATGGCATGTTTTTTCTACCCTATAGAATGCAAGCGGCTGTTTTTTACAAAAGAAACCCGGAAGAATTATTCATCCCCTGATTCGTAACCGTTCCTTATGTCCAGCCGGTTGTAAGCCACTTTAGTCTTCGTAAAACTGCCCCCTCGCCCGCCTATATCTTCTCCGTTGAATCGTGCTCAGCGCACCGTCTCAGGGAATACAGGCTTACATACACCTCGTTGCATTCCCTGCACCTCTCTGGCTTCCTCAAAAGCACCTTGCTCCTCTTGGTCCAGCCAAACCAGTCTGCGCCTGCAAAAACATCGCCCTCCTGATACGCCCCAATATGCGCCTCCTTCTTCGTCTTTATACCCTATAGTGTTTTCATTCTATCCCCTTTTCCTGAACCAAGCTGTTTTCACTGAGCAAAATGACATAAATTATTCTACCCCCCCCCTGCAAAGGCAGGCTCAGATAAAAAAAATGCCGGAGGTTTTTATGCCCTCCGGCATTGCTCCGCGCAACTGCGCGTAAACGGCAGTGATTGTACTACAGGAGCATTATTGCTGATTAGCGCAATTTTTTCACAGGAGTTTAATCGGATGATGGGGACGGTCTCTTCTCCCCGACAGTCCGTCAGGTCAGATTAAATGCCCTCTACTGTGCACGCTTTTCTCGACCATGCCGCTTAAATCGTACTCTATGGTCGTGACTCCACCAAGATAATCTGTCGGGTTTTTACGGGTTCCGCTGGGCCAACCATAACTCCAATCCATCTCAGTTGGCGAATCTATCACCTCAAAATGGAGATGATAACTCTGATTTAACTTCTTGTAATACGCCATTGTCCCTGAATTGCCGGATACGCCGATATTACCTCCCTTACTTACCTTCTGTCCTCTATACGCGCTTCTTTTATCAAGGTGGGCATAAAGCGTGTATATGTGTCGCTCATTCTTGGGAACATCATGGGTATGGTCAATGACGATAGTGTCCCCATAGTTGGTCATGGTTGTTGAGCCCTCTCTTGTGCCGGAATAGACTACGATGCCGTCCTCGCTCGCATAAACAGGTTTCCCCAAGGGGGCGCTGAAGTCCAGGCCCTGATGCGAGCGGCGGCCATTATCTCTCGACGCGTTGAACTGGCCGCCATCCATGTTGACCTCGGCATCAACAGGTTTTTTAAAGTACAGCTTTATGGTTTTCTTCATCTATTCCTCCTTAATCATTCTTAATCCTCAGAAAGCTCCTTTACAAAAAGGTCCTGTTGATAAGTGTAGAACCTGCCGCCCGGCTTTGGCGGTATCTTGCCGCGCTTCAAGGCCATCCACTTCCCGTCAGGAGAGATGTCTATTAAGTCAATCACTTCATAAACATCATTGCCGTATCGCGTGTCTGCAATGCATTCGGTATTGGTTTGCCCGGGCCTAAAACGGCGTATGCAACTATCCTCGTCCCTGCTGAAGATAAAATCACCATCGGGTGAGACCTCGTAAGAATTGATGTCCCTGCCACCCTCGTCAAATCCCCCGGTTTCTTCGCAAAAAAGCTTCTGCTTTTTAATCTCGCAACGGTAGAAGTAAAACTTACTCATTGCAATGTTATATCCACTTTCTACCGCAGTGAAATAAATCCTGTCTTCTTTATCCACTGCATCAAGGGAGACGCTGCGCTTTGTATTACGCCCAAAGCCAAACTGCGCCAAATCATACTCCTTTGACCATCCATTTATTTCGAAGAACTCTACACCGAAGTCGTGACCGTTACGCCATATAAGCGTTGCTATGGCAGCGGAATCGGCAAACCAGCGTGCGTCATCATAATCCCATTCATTTGTTAACAATTCGGGTTCCCATTTCGGCTCCGGCATCTCTATGAAGGAATCATGCCTGTTCCCGAGTAAAACCATTGTTCCGTCTGGTGATACCAAGCTTCCACTGTCATCGCGCACCACCGCGAATTTCTGCCGTGTGCCGGTGCTTATCTCGTAGCGATACAGGTCGCTCACAAGCCCGTGCCAGCCGGGTCCTTCATCAACAATATTCTCCGGAATCCGTCCCCGCTTATCCTTATATATCCGTCCACTGTCTCTATCCTCGTATATAACCCATTTCCCGTCAGGGGAACAGTCTCTGGGATAATCGGTGCTTTTTGTGCTTATGGTTACCTTGTTGCCGTCCAAATCTATCCATTCTGTGCCAAATTCTGCGCCATATATCAAAAGCGCGGCATTTCCACACCACCTGATGAGAGAAAAAGGCAAACCCCCGCCGATATCCGACGCAACGAGTATCTCTTTCTTAGCTTCGATATTTACAGGCTTGTTTGTCGAAATCTGCCTCCCGGCCGTACAACCGTTAAGGGTAACAAGCGAAAAGACCATACCGTATAGCAATATTCCGATAACGATTTTATTTCTATATGAGCCTTTCATAGCATGCCTCCAGTCCCTATATTTTGATTCTTTTGGGACTGGTTCCGATTATAGCAAGAGGTGGCCGGCTACACAATCGTTATACCCTATAGTGTATTTTGTCTACCCCTTTTCCTGAACCAAGCTGTTTTTACGGAGGAAAATGCCATGAATTATTCTACCCTCGCCCTGCAAAGGCTGGCTTAAATGAAAAAAAAGCCGGAAGAGATTTATGCCCTCCGGCATTGATGCGCGCAAATCCGCGTGAATAAGACTATTTGTCTTGTAAGAGTGTTATTACGGATTACCGGTGAAGGATTGCGTTAAGCGGCACGGCTCTATTTAAGGCTTTTTCTTCAGCGTCTCGTTCATGCTTCCGGTCCTGTAGCCCTGAAGGTCTAAAGACACATAGCTGAAGCCGGCTTTTTTCAGCCCGTCAACAACCTTTGTCCTAAGCTCATCGTCGAGAAATCTCTTAAGCTCGTCCGGCCCTGCCTCGATTCTGGCAACCTCTCCATGAAACCTGACCCTGAACTGCCTGAAACCGAGCGCATGGAGCGACTCCTCGGCGCGGGAGACCTTTTCGAGCCTATCTTCGGTTATACGGGTGCCGTAAGGGAACCTTGACGACAGACACGCGAAGCTCGGCTTGTCCCATGTAGGAAGCCCCAATGTCCTGCTCAAAAATCTTATCTCCTGCTTCGTAAGCCCGGCGTCCCTCAAAGGGCTTTTGACCCCAAGTTCGCCGGCGGCCTTTGAACCGGGCCTGTAGTCAGACGAATCATCGGCGTTCGACCCGTCAGCCACACATTTTATTCCGAGCTTTAGAGCCTCCTCATGCGCAATCTCAAACAGTTCGCTCTTGCAGTAGTAGCACCTTTTGTCGGAATTCTCGGAAAAGTTCGGTATCAGAAGCTCGTTAGAGTCAACCACTATGTGCCTTATGCCGATAAGGCGGGCGAGCTCCTTCGCCTCCATAAACTCCCTCTCAGGGTATGTGGGCGAGGTCGCGGTAAGGACAGCCGCCTTTTCTCCAAGGACATTATAAGCAACGCGGGCGAGGAATGTCGAATCAACCCCTCCGGAGAATGCCACCAACACGGAGTCCATGGCCTTTAGCTCCTCTTTAAGCCTCTCAAGCTTTTCGAGCGCGGCCTTTCTCTCCTCCTCGCCGTTTAGAAGCCCGAACTCTTCTACGGCCCCGGCCTTGCTCAGCATACCCTCTTCTCCTCGACAAGCTCCTCGGCCACTGGCCCCGTAACCTCGAACTCAACTGTTGCACGGTTGTGCGTGGCCGTCAAAATACGCCTGCCCTCATCCTTGCCTGACGCATATCTAAGGACAAGGCCTCCGGCAAACGAGCGTGCGCCTTCTCCATGAAAGTCCTTGACGAGCGCCACAGGCCCGGCAAACCCAACAGGCTCCACAACCAAATCCTCCGGGCCGCTCAAGCCCTTGAGCCTTTCGTTCTCGGCCTCGTTCCTTCCGACTATGACCTTGCACCCGTTAAACCTGAAGTGCCTGCCGACCTTAAGAAGCGCGAGGTCGGTCTTTGTTACATCCTTCTTGTTGTCAAGGAGGTCCTTCACCTTCTTGGAGAATATCTTGTCCGTCAGTAGGCAGCCCCCCGAAGGGCACGGGTAGTCGTGGACATCAAGCTCCAGAGCGGCCTCTATCTGCCCCTTTCTCGACCTGCCGGAAAACGCGAGGAGCCTTTCCCTGTCAACAAGCCCTGTCTTCTCAGGCATCGTCGGGGGAAGGTGCTGTGCGCAAAGCGGCCTGAGTATCAGCCCCTCAAGCCCGCTTTCCCTTTCGATGAGGTCCATCGCGTCCCTCCTCTGGCTCATGGGTCTCTGTCCTATGACCTCGCCTGTTATGACAAATGACGCGCCGAGTTCCCCCATGTAGCTCTTCGCGGCCTTAAACATGTAAACCCGGCAGTCAACGCATGGGTTCATGCCCTTGCCGTACCCGTGCCGTGGGTTTCTCACTATCTCGATGTAGTCAAGCCCCTTGACGAGCACCTTTATCGGCACGCCGAACTCCTCGGCAACCCTCTTGGCCTCGCTCTTGCACCCGCTCTCCTTGGCCTTTCCGCCGGCATTGCAAGTGCAAAAAGCCGAAGTGAAGTTAAGGGCGTAAACCTCTATCCCCTGCTCAATCATCAATTTTACCGCGAGCGTTGAATCCAGCCCGCCTGAAAGCAAAGCAACGGCCTTTGTCATAAAACAAAACTCCTTGTAATTTAGTAATATTTAATTATACTTGGAAGTTGATGCAAAATCAAAATGTTCCCTCTATGCCGGAGCAGGACACGGACGGGAGCCACTTATGAAGGCGTGGCATTTCATCGAAATCCTTATCGGCTTTCTTATAGGGTATTTGCTCTACCTCATAATGAAGCCGTTCTTCGTGCCCATATTCTGGGGCGCGGTGTTCGCCGTGCTTTTCTATCCGCACTACAAGCGGCTTCTCAAATATTTCAAAAGGCCCTCTGTCGCGTCCTTTGTCGCCTGCTCTTGCGTTGCTCTTTTCCTTATAGCGCCTCTTACCGGCATGGGCGCCGCCATTACAGTCGAGGTCATTGACTTGTACAACTGGGCAGAGCTGTATCTTAAAGAATCGGCGCAAGGCGCATGGGACCCGTTTTCATTCCTGCCTTTGTCCGCGCGCCAACTCATATCAAAATACGCCGACCTCTCGGCCGTTGATTTAAGGAGCCTCTCCGTAAGCGTGCTCAAGGAGGCGGGCAACTATTTCGCAAAAGGCGTCGGCATAGCGGTCAAGAGCTTCGCCGAGTTCTTCCTGACGCTCGCGCTGTCTTTCCTTACCATGTTCTTCCTTTTCAGGGACGGCGAAAAGGTCCTAAACATATTGAAAAAATCACTGCCCGTGCCAGAGGAGGAAATCGAAAAGGTCCTGGCCAGAAACAGGCTCGTGATTTCAGCCACATTCACGGGCGGCGTGCTCGTGGGCGCTGTGCAGGGCATCATAGGGGCAATAGGCTTCTGGGCCGTGGGGCTTGGCTCGCCCGTGCTCTGGGGATTTATGATGTTCATGTTCTCGTTCCTGCCTACGGTGGGCACCGCGCTTATCTGGGGCCCGGGCGTGATATACCTCCTTATCGCCGGCTATTATGTCAAGGCAATCGTGCTCCTCATCTGGGGCGTCTTCATCATCGGGCTTGCGGACAATATCCTAAGGCCCGTGATAGTAAGCGGCAGGACGAGCCAGCAC
>CAYIRV010000109.1:0-6048 GCA_964365865.1 uncultured Thermodesulfobacteriota bacterium
CCTCATGCTCGGCGGGAGCGCCAATGTGGTGAACAACATCTCAAGTCTCCGGGGCCGGTCTTTTGTAACGGGCGTTGTGGGAGAGGACGCGGACGGGAAAAATCTCCTGAGGCTCCTGAGGGAAAAGGGCATCCCTTGCTCAGGCATAGTCGTTGACAGGAAAAGGCCCACCACCATAAAGACCCGCGTCATCGCCCACAGCCAGCAGGTCGTAAGGTTCGACCGCGAGAAAAAAGACGGGATTGAGCAGGACATCACGGAAAAGCTCTTAAACTGCATAACGCGGGCCGCCCGTGCCGCGGATGTGGTAATCATCTCAGACTACGCAAAGGGGCTGATATCAAGCACTCTCGCGGAGAAAACCGTAAGGGAGTGCAAGCGGCTCGGCAAACCCCTGCTCATAGACCCGAAGGTCGAGCACTTCGACTACTACAAGGGCGCGTCCCTAATAACGCCTAATAATATCGAGGCCGCGCTCGCCTCAGGCGTGGATATTGACGGCCCGGACAGCCTTAAAAAGGCCGGAGAGACGCTCCTCAAAAGGCTCGAATGCGAGGCCCTTCTTATAACCAGGGGCGAGCAGGGCATGAGCCTTTTCGAGGCGGATAACCGGCAAACCAACATACCGACTGTCGCGCAAGAGGTCTTTGATGTGAGCGGCGCCGGAGATACGGTCATAGCCGTGCTTGCGCTCGCCATAGCCGCAGGCGCGTCTTACAAGGAGGCGGCTGTGCTTGCCAACTTCGCCGCGGGCGTTGTCGTGGGCAAGATAGGAACCGCCACGCTTACAGAGGACGAGCTTATGAGCGCCGTCTCAACAGGGCTTAAAAAACCGTGAGGAGTCAGGCGTAAACGAACACTTCCATACCCTCCCCCCTTATTAAGGGGGGATACAGGGGGCAATCCCCCCTTATTTTCAAGGGGGGATACAGGGGGGTTACTTCCTTTCCCCTCCCCGGCAAGCGGGAAGGGGAAAGGAAGGAGCGATTGAACGCATCACGAATAACGGATAACAAAAAAGGGGACAAAGAATGCCTGAGAGCATGACAGGATACGGGCGGGCGTCATTTTCAATCCAAGACGATTCCTTCACAATAGAGGTAAAGTCCTTGAATCACCGGTATCTGGATTTCAACATAAGGATGCCGGACAGGTTCTCCTTTCTCGAGCCTAAAATCAAGGACGAGGTCAAAAAAAGGTTTTCGAGGGGCGCTGTCAGCGTGTCCGTGTATTACGAGGAGTCCAAGACATCGGATTTAAAGCTGAACCTGCAGGCCGCAAAGGCCTATCTCGATGCCGCGGAGGTCCTTAAAAAAGAGCTTGGGGTAAAAGGGGACGCGGATATTTCCGTGCTTCTCGGCACAAAGGAAATATTTCTATCCAAGAGAAAGGCCATTGACCTTGAGCCTGCGTGGGAGGCCATGAAAGGCGCGCTCGCCGGCGCGCTTCAGGAGGCGCATGACTGGCGGAAAAAAGAGGGCGCTGTGCTGAAGGCCGACATCATCGGAAGGCTTAAATCCTTTGAGGCGCGGCTTTCAGGCATTGAGGCCGAGGTCCCTGTCATAAAGGAAGCAAGCCTTAAGAGGCTCAGGGAGGAGATTGAAAGGCTCGTAAAAGACAGGGTTCCGGAGGACAGGCTCGTTACCGAGGCCGGGATTCTGGCCCAGAGGGCTGATGTGAGCGAGGAGCTCGTAAGGACAAAGAGCCACATCAACATGTTCAGGCAGTATCTCGAGAGCTTGGAACCCACTGGCAAGAGGCTGGATTTTCTCTGTCAGGAGCTTTTCAGGGAGATAAACACCACTGCCTCAAAATCAGGGAGCGCCCGCGTAGCGCAGTCCGTGGTTGAAATGAAGTCGGAGTTGGAAAAGATTAGGGAGCAGGTGCAGAACATAGAATGATGAAAGGCATACCGTTCATAGTATCAGCGCCATCCGGCGCGGGAAAGACAACGCTCTGCAACATGGCCCTTGAGTTCTTCCCTGACCTCAGGCATTCGATATCATACACCACACGGAAGCCCAGGCCCGGGGACAGGAACGGCGTTGACTACCGGTTTGTTGACGATAAGGAATTCGATTCCATGCTCGAGGGCAACGAATTCCTCGAATACGCGGTTGTCCACGGCAAGAGATACGGCACATCCAAAAAAGACCTTGAAGAATTGCTCGTAAAAGGCGTAAACGTCCTTCTGGACATTGATGTTCAGGGCGCTGAAAAGGTAAGAAAAAAGCTCACTGGCGGCGTCTATGTCTTTATCCTGCCTCCGTCCCTCAAGGACTGCGAAGACAGGCTCAAGACCCGCGCAAAGGACAGCGGGGAGGAGATTGAAAAAAGGCTGAAGACTGCGGCGTTAGAGGTCAAACGAGCCCTTGATTACGACTACATAATAATGAACGACGACCTCAACCGGGCATTTGAAACCCTGAAATCAATCATCATATCCGAAAAGTCCAGAAAACCGAATATGGCTGAGACGGTAAAAAGGCTTTACTCTAATCTGCTGTCCGAATAAGCCGCCTCAATTCCTTATCACCCCCATTTGGTAAAAATACGCTCGCCTTGGAAAGATTTGTTCAGCTTATGCCCGGGATGTGGTTAAATGGCGTATTCATGGAGGGGTAATGCGTCCCATCGAGATACTCAAGAGATATTTCGGCTACAGCTCTTTCCGCCTCGAGCAGGAGGCGATTATTGAGCATATCCTCTGCAGGAAGGACGCGCTGGTGCTGATGCCCACTGGCGGCGGCAAGTCCCTCTGCTACCAGATACCCGCCATGCTCTTCGATGGCATCACCGTTGTCATATCTCCCTTAATCTCCCTGATGAAGGATCAGGTGGATGCATTGACAGCCAACGGCATCCCGGCCGCGTATCTCAACTCCTCTCTGTCCGATGGGGAGCAGAGGCATGTCATCCGCAGGATGAAGGCGCGGGAGCTAAAGCTTATCTATATAGCCCCTGAAAGGCTGATGGCAGAAGGCTTCCTCGGGTTTTTGAAGACCCTTGATATCTCCCTCTTTGCCATAGATGAGTCTCACTGCATATCCCAGTGGGGGCATGACTTCAGGCCCGAATATCTCCGGCTTTCCGCAATAAAAGGGCATTTCCCACTCGTGCCTGTGGCTGCGCTGACCGCCAGCGCGGATATTGTTACAAGAAAGGACATTGCCCTAAAACTCGGTATAAGGGAAGCAGGGCAGTTCATATCCAGTTTCAACCGTCCGAACATACACTACTTTATCGAGCAGAAACGCGAACCCTACGCTTTATTGAGCGCCTACATGCGGAAACATAAGGGAGATTCCGGTATCGTATATGCTTTGTCCCGCAAATCCGTGGACGAGTTGGCTGAAAGGCTGCAAAGCGATGGTTTTTCGGCCCTCCCGTATCATGCGGGCATGGATACGGCCGCAAGGAATCGTCATCAGGAGCAATTCATCAGGGACGAAGTAAAGGTCATCGTTGCCACCATTGCCTTTGGCATGGGCATAGACAAGTCTAATGTGCGCTATGTCATCCATTACGACCTTCCCAAAAACATCGAGGGCTATTATCAGGAGACAGGCAGAGCCGGCCGCGACGGCTTAAGGAGCGAGGCCGTCCTCTATTACAGCAACGGCGATGTCTTTAAATTAAAGCGGTTTGCCGAGGTGGAAGGGAACCCGGAGCAGACCCGCATCATGCTTGGGAAGCTCAATAAAATGGTTGATTTCTGCGAGTCCAACGGCTGCCGCAGGAAGTATCTCCTGAACTATTTCGGGGAGGATTTTCAGGATTACTGCGGGACCTGCGATGTGTGCCTAAGCTCATATGAGCGGACTGACGGGACCATCATTGCCCAAAAGGCCCTTTCAGCCGTGCTCCAGACAGGCGAAAGGTTCGGGATAAGCTATGTAACCGGCATCCTGCGGGGTTCGAGGGGAGAAAAAATTTCAGACGCCCATAAAGGCTTGAAGGCTTTTGGCGCTGGTTCGGAAACCGGCAGCGAGACGTGGCGCGGGCATTTCAGGGAGTTAATCAGGCAGGGTTGCCTGCTACAGGTTGGAGACAAATACCCTGTCTTAAAGCTTACGGCTCAGGGGAGAAAGGTATTGGCTGGGGAGGAAGCTGTAACCTTTATCAGGCCTGTTGACAGGACAGAGCCGTCAAAGACAGCCGAAGACTCGTATGAAAGAAGTCTTTTTGAGGAACTTAGAAACACGCGGGCCGGCCTTGCGAAAGAGGCGAACCTGCCGGCCTATATCGTCCTTTCCGACAGCACCCTCGTGGAGTTGTCTAAATACCTGCCGCAGGATCTTGATGAGATTAGAGCTATCTCTGGATTCGGGGAGGTGAAGATAGACAGGTATGGCGCCATATTCTTAAGGGTGGTTCAAGAATACTGCAAGGCACATAAGCTCAAATCCCGTATCCATCTCAAGGCCCCCAAGCGCCAGAAAGGTAAGACGGCGAGCAAACCGCGGCCCGGAAAGGACGATACTAAAGAGGTTTCTCTCAGGATGTATAAAGAAGGAAAGACCGTAGAAGAGATTGCCAAGGAAAGAGACCTGAACCCTGACACCATCATGGGGCATCTGGCCTCTTACATCCCCCAAGGGATTGTCCGCATAGAGGAGTTGACGGCTCTGGAAAAGATACCCGTCATAAGCAAGGCCGTTAAGCTGCACGGGTGGTCGTCGCTCGGAATGATAAAACGGGAGTTGGGAGACGGTTACAGTTACGGAGAGATAAAGGCGGTGGGCAATTATCTGATGATGAAGAAGGAGATTGAATAACCCGCCCCAGCCTCACCCCCCCAATCCCCTCCCTTTGTAAGGGGGGGGATTGGGGGGGTGTTTTTCCCTTTGCAATCAGAGGGAAAATCGTTTAAAATAGAATCTCTTAAAGGCATTTGTATCGGAGGTATATATGGCAAGGATAACTGTCGAGGATTGTCTTAAAAAGGTTCCGAGCAGGTTCGCCCTCGTGCACCTCGCGTCCCAGAGGGCAAGGGTGCTCATTAAGGGCGCGCCCTCTCTCGTAAAAAGCGACAACAGGGTTGTAGTAACCGCATTAAGGGAAATCGCCGCAGGAGAGGTTACATTAGAGGACAGGTCAAAGGCAACAAAGAAAGAAGCGTAAAACTGGAGCAAACCCATTCAAGCAAAAGGCCCTTTTCAGGGCCTTTTGTCGTTTTACAAATTTGTAAGTCAGCTTTCATCTTCGGCAGCGACGAAATGCCGCTGTTGTGTTTGCGTCCTTAAGTTATTCCTTTTTTGGTATCACTATTATTTCCAAAATCAAAATCTTGTTGTTTCCCGTTAATTTCAGATTCCTCCTCTAAAGCCCTTTTAATCATTTTTTCTACATCCTCATTTGCATTAACATATGCAATTTTTATAGCAGGATTACCCTTTTCAAAAACGCGAAAAATTTGGTCAGCGAACGCTTGGCCAATGAATTTAACTCCTCTAAAATCAAGAAAAACCTCCTTGAATTTTTCAAATCCGGCTAATATCCGTTTGGCTTGGGACCGCGAGACTAAACTTTCCTCTCCATATGCAGCAAGACCGATTTGCACATGGGTTTTTGTAAATCCAAACTCGTCATTTGTATATTTTGAAAAAACCTCCCTTGTTGTAGTCGTAGAATCAGGGTCAATTGATAAGGCTACAGAAGTACCCGGTGACTCATTTTCTCTGTCTTTGAGCAACCAATCATCATTTTCAAAACGAGAACGAACAAAAAATAGTTTGCTTGATAAAATTGAAAATTTATCAAACATTCTTGAGGTAAAAAATATGCCCTCCCCGGTATGGCGCTCTGGGTCGGTTGTTAGTTTGCCTTTTGACAGCTCTAAAATGGCATGTCTATGGTCTTCCAAATTAAAGGCCCGAGTAATTTTGTTAAATATACCCACGCCATTATCACGAAGTGTCAATCTAATTTCATTTGGGTAATATTCAACTTCCACAACTGCGGCTTTAGCATCTGAATGATCGATTATGTTATTAAACATTTCAGTAAAACCATAATGGCAAACATTTTTTACATTTTCCTTAACAT
>CAYIRV010000110.1:0-6030 GCA_964365865.1 uncultured Thermodesulfobacteriota bacterium
GAAAAGGGAATAACGGCGGCGACGGCTTTGTCGCGGCCCGGCATCTTAATGCCTTGGGCATAGATGCCCGCGTATTTCTCATCGCGAGGCCCGGGGAAGTAAAGGGCGATGCGGCTGTGAACATGAATATTTGGCAAAAGTCCGGCGGAGAACTTCTCGCCATTACATCCCCAAGGGATTTGAAAAAGCATTCGGGCGCGCTTAATCATTCCTCCATAATAGTTGACGCGCTTTTCGGCACAGGGCTGTCCTCTCCTGTAAAGGGGCTGGACGCCGGTGTCATAGGGCTTATAAACAGCCTCGGCAAAAAGGTGATTTCAGTTGATGCGCCATCAGGCATTGACGCATCCACAGGCGCTGTCCACGGCGCGGCAGTGAAAGCCGATATTACCGTTACAATGGCGCTGCCGAAGACAGGGCTTTATATGTATCCGGCAAGGGAATACGCGGGCAGAATTGAGGTCGCTGGCATCGGTTTCCCTGAAAAACTCGTCTCTGATGCGCGGCTCAGGTGGAATATCACCTGCGCCAAGTTTGTCAATGGGGTCTTTGCGCCGAGGAGGCCCGACTCCCACAAGGGCGCTTACGGCCATGTGCTCGTTGTGGCAGGCTCTCCGGGTAAGAGCGGGGCCGCGTATATGACCGCGCTCGGGGCCATGCGTTCAGGCGCGGGGCTTTGCACAATCGCGCTGCCCGAAGGGCTTAACCCTGCGATGGAGGCAAAGACAATCGAGGTCATGACCCTGTTGCTTCCTGAGACCCCTGACGGATGCTTAGGCAGCGTGTCTTATAAGAAGCTCCGGCCTTTTTTGGATAAGGCGTCCTCGATAGTTATCGGCCCCGGACTCGGTGCTTCGAAAGAGGCGGCCTTCCTCGTTGAGATGCTCTTAAGGGACGCATCCGTTCCCCTCGTAATTGACGCGGACGGCTTGAATGTGTTGAGAGGCAATCCAAGGCTCATCAGAAAGGCAAAGGCAGGGGTGGTTATAACGCCGCACCCCGGTGAGGCGGCCCGGCTTCTTGGAATAAACGGCTCTGATATACAGTCTGAAAGGCTCGTCTCCGCCGAAAGGCTCGCCGGCATTACAGGCGCGGTTGTTGTGCTTAAAGGCGCGTCAACGATTATCGCAGACCCGTCAGGAGAGGTCTTTATCAACCCCACGGGCAACCCCGGTCTTTCCACGGCAGGCACAGGGGATGTGCTCTCAGGCATGATAGGCGCGTTTCTCGGCATGGGTATCAGGCAACTCAGCGCCTCGGCCGCGGCTGTTTACATCCACGGCCTTGCGGCTGACGAGATTAAGAAGACAACTGGAGAGGCAGGCATGCTCGCAACCGACCTGCTATCCCAGATTCCCGCTATCCTTAACTCATTGTCAGCCGGGACGCAAAAGAAGTGAAAAAAGAGGTTTTTCTGAGCCGCTCGCCTGAGGAGACAGAATCGTTCGGCGCGAGGCTCGCGGCAACGCTTGCCTCTGGCGTGTGCGTGGGTCTTGCAGGCGAGTTAGGGAGCGGAAAGACCTGCTTTGTAAGAGGCATGTCAATCGGGCTTGGGGAAAAGGGGAGCATAAAAAGCCCGTCGTTTACAATAATGAACATCTACTCAGGCGGCAGGCTTAAGCTGTATCATATGGACCTATACAGGCTTAAGTCAGAAGAGGAATTTTACGGCGCGGGGCTTGATGAATATATTTGCGGCTCCGGCATTTCTGTAATAGAATGGGCGGACAGGTTCGCCGGTATTATGGACAAGTGCGATATAATCATAAGGTTTTCCGTCATATCAGAGACCGAAAGGGAACTGATTGTCGAAAAAGAATGAACCCGGCTGAAAAGGACAGAGATGAGGGAATTTGATGTGATAGTCATAGGCGCGGGCCCGGGTGGATATGTCGCGGCCATAAGGGGCGCTCAGCTCAACGCAAAGGTCGCGCTCATTGAAAAGGACAAGGTGGGCGGCACATGCCTTAACAGGGGCTGCATCCCGACAAAGGCGCTCTATTATTCGGCAAACGCCCTGAAGTCCGCGAAAAGGGCCTCTGAATTCGGGGTGAACATAAAAGACATCTCGTTTGACCTTTCAAAGGCGGTTGAAAGAAAGGACTCGGTGGTAAAAAAGCTCGTCAGTGGCGTGGAGCAGCTCCTCAAGGGCAACGGGGTCGAGCTTATAAGGGGCGAGGCTGTAATAGAGGCAGAGGGCAGGGTGGTTGTAAAAACCCAGTCCAACGCCGAGGCAATCACAGGCAGGGCGATAATCATAGCAACAGGCTCCGAGCCTGCGATGTTTCCGGTCTTCAATATTGACGGGAAGAATGTCCTCACATCAACAGAGGCGCTCGATTTAAAAGAGGTTCCAAAGAGCCTGCTCATCATAGGCGGCGGGGTAACGGGGTGCGAGTTCGCGGCCATGTTCTCGGCCTTCGGAAGCAAGGTTACGGTCGTGGAGCTTCTTCCGTCCATACTTTCCGGCGAAGATGCTATCGTGTCGCGCGTTGTGATGAAGAGGTTTAAGGAAACAGGGGTTGAAGTCCTGACAGCCGTTACGGTTGACGTGATTGAGCCTGTCGAAGGCGCGGTTAAAACACGGCTTAAGGACGGAAGGGAGTTCATAACCGAAAAGGCGCTCGTTACAATCGGCAGGAGTTTCAACTCCGCTGAAATCGGCCTTGAGGCCGCTGGCGTCAATGTCGAAAAAAGCAGGATTGCGGTGAACGAAAAGATGGAGACGAGTTTAAGGGGCGTGTATGCCGTAGGCGATGTTACGGGCAAGATGCTCCTTGCGCATGTGGCCTCGGCCCAGGGCATAGTCGCCGTAACAAACGCGCTCAATGGCTCGGCTTCAATGGATTATTCAACAATCCCGTCCGGCATTTTCACGGACCCTGAAATAGCGAGCGTGGGTCTCAGGGAAAAGGATGCCAAGGAAAAAGGCATTCCAGTAAAGATAGGCAGGTTCCCGTATGCCGCGAGCGGCAAGGCAATGGGCATGGGCGAGACAGACGGGTTTGTCCAACTCATAGCGGATGAGGCGACCGACAGGGTGCTCGGATGCACGATAGTCGGGGCGCACGCCACAGACCTCTTGGGAGAGGCCGCGCTCGCCGTGGCATCTGGCGCAAAGGCAAAAGAGATTGCCCATATCGTCCACGCGCACCCGACGCTCCCTGAGCTTGTCATGGAGGCTGCCGAGGATGTCCACGGCATGGCGATCCACAAGCTCGGCAGGAAGAGGTAATGGCGCTCATAGTCCAGAAGTACGGCGGCACATCGGTCGCCGACATGGAGAGGATAAAGAATGTGGCGCTCCGCGTGGCGAACACGGCCAACGCTGGCAATTCCGTGGTGGTGGTCTTGTCCGCCATGGCAGGCGAGACGAACAGGCTCGTCAAGATTACGCACGAGGCGAGCGAGTTCCCTGTGGGCAGGGAATATGACATGGTCATATCAAGCGGCGAGCAGGTTGCCATAGGGCTCCTCGCCCTCGCGTTAAAGGAGCTCGGCCTTAATGCAAAGAGCTTTTTAGGCTCTCAGGTGCCCATTGTTACGGACTCGCGGTTCGGCTCCGCGCGCATAGAGAGGATAGACACGGAAAATATTTTGAGGGAGTTGGACAACGGCGCCATAGCCGTGGTTGCCGGGTTTCAGGGCATTGACAACGAAGGCAATATAACCACGCTCGGAAGGGGCGGGTCTGACACAACGGCAGTGGCGCTCGCCGCGGCCTTGAAGGCAGACCTCTGCGAAATCTACACGGATGTCGAGGGGGTTTACACCACGGACCCGAATATATGCGTTGACGCGCGGAAACTCAAGAAAATATCGTATGACGAGATGCTCGAGATGGCGTCCCTCGGTGCAAAGGTGCTTCAGACAAGGTCCGTTGAGTTTGCCAAGAAATACGATGTCCCGGTGCTCGTGAGGTCTTCCTTCACTGACGCGGACGGGACTCTCGTATGCGGGGAGGATAAGGATATGGAAAAGGTCGCTGTCTCAGGCGTAACATACAACAAGGACGAGGCCAAGATTTCCCTTATAAGGGTGCCGGACAGGCCCGGCATAGCCGCAAAGGTCTTCAGGCCCCTGACCGAGGCAGGCATAAATGTAGACATGATAGTGCAGAACATAAGCCACGACGCGCATACTGACATGACCTTCACCGTGTCAAAGGCAGACTATAAGAGGGCGCATAAACTCATTCAGGAGATTGCAAAGGACATAGGCGCGGGCGACATAAAAGGGGACACGAACATAGCGAAGATTTCGATCGTGGGCGCGGGCATGAGGAGCCACGCGGGAATAGCCTCGAAGATGTTCGAGGTGCTCGCGGCCGAAGGCATAAATATACAGATGATTTCGACCTCTGAAATAAAGATTTCATGCGTAATTGATATAAAATACACCGAGCTTGCGGTGCGCGTCCTTCATGATGCCTTCGGCCTCGGAAAAGAAGATGTGGGCGAGGAGAGGTAGGGGAATGGCCGCGGCTATTACCGATTAAACAACAATGCCAAACAAAGTCTATCTATACGACACTACCTTAAGGGACGGGGCTCAGGCAGAGGACATATCGTTCTCTGTTGAGGACAAGGTCAGGATTGCGCTTAAGCTCGATGAATTGGGCGTCCATTATATCGAGGGCGGGTGGCCTGGGTCTAATCCCAAGGACATAGAGTTCTTCGCAGAGATGCGGAAAATGAGGCTCGCAAGCTCGACGCTCGTGAGCTTTGGCTCCACGAGAAGGGCAGGGGTAAAGGCAAAGGACGACCCAAGCATAAAGGCCCTTCTGTCATCAGGCGCTCCTGCCATAACCGTAGTCGGAAAATCATGGAAGTTCCATGTAACGCACGCGCTTCGGGCAACGCTCGAAGAAAATCTCGACATGATAGGCGATACAATGGAATACCTCAAAAAGAGGGCCGGTTCGGTGATTTTCGACGCAGAGCATTTCTTCGACGGGTATAAGGACGACCCTGAATATTCAATAAAGACCCTTAAGGCCGCGGAAGACGCGGGCGCTGATTTTCTCGTGCTTTGCGACACAAACGGCGGCACGCTTCCGTTTGATGTGGCCTCCATTACAAGGGATGTCCGGCAAAGGGTAAAGGCCCGGTTGGGCATTCACGCTCACAATGACTCGGAGACCGCTGTGGCAAGTTCGCTTGCCGCAGTCAGGGAAGGCGCTGTAATGGTGCAGGGCACCATAAACGGCTTTGGGGAGAGGTGCGGTAACGCGAACCTCTGCTCCATCATACCGGCCCTTGTCCTTAAGATGAACATCAAATGCCTTGGGGCTGACAAGCTTAAAAAACTCTCGGAAGTTTCCCGTTTCGTCTATGAGATAGCGAACCTTCAGCCCCGTAAGCACCAGCCTTATGTAGGGGACAGTGCGTTCGCTCATAAGGGCGGCATACATGTAAGCGCAATCATCAGGAGCCCCAAGACATACGAACACATACGGCCGGAAAGCGTGGGTAACAGGCAGAGGGTGCTTGTTTCAGACCTGTCCGGCAAATCCAACATCATGTACAAGGCAAAGGAGTTAGGCTTTGACATAGAGAGCAAGGCCGGGGCTGTTCAGGATGTGCTCAATGAGATGAAGACGCTCGAACATCAGGGTTTCCAGTACGAAGGCGCAGAGGGGTCTTTCGAACTTCTGATTGAGAAAGCCCTTAAGAAAAAGGAGAGGTATTTCAGGCTCCTCGGGTTCAGGGTCATTGACGAAAAGAAAAAAGAGGACGAGACCCCATACAGCGAGGCCACCATAAGACTCGATGTCAACGGGGTGGAGGAGCACACCGCGGCAGAGGGCCGGGGCCCGGTGAACGCGCTCGACAAGGCATTGAGAAAGGCGCTTGAGAGGTTCTACCCATCGCTTAAGGAAGTGAGGCTCATTGACTTCAAGGTGAGGGTGCTTGCCGGAATGAAGGGCACGGCGGCAAAGGTCAGGGTGCTGGTCGAGTCAGGGGACGAGACCGACAAGTGGGGCACGGTCGGGGTGTCGGAGAATGTAATCGAGGCGAGCTGGCAGGC